>JAYUTD010000428.1:0-23156 GCA_043755305.1 Saprospiraceae bacterium | reverse complement strand
GGCAATGTAGTGCCGCTATAAGAGTTTACCAATGGATCTGTGGTATTGGCTCCATTGTACAAAGATAAAAAATCATACCCCGATTCTGTGTTGAAAGAGTTGAAAGTAATGGTTAATGTACTACCCGCAGTTGTTGTATATGTTGTAGAATAATTTTGATTATTGGCATAGTTTGCTCCAGCCCCGCCTGTGTCATAATACGCTGTATTACAGGGAGCCTGACCAAATATATTGTATGTTGCAGGAATTATTAATGCAGTAAGAAACAATACCCTTAATAATACACCTAGCTGTAAATTCATTTTTTGGTTTTTTGTGAATCAAAATATGATAATTATCATTTTCTTGATTCTACATGCAGATCTCAAGAATGGTTGTACAGAACCACCCAATTGTATGGGCGAAGTAAGCACAAATATAATACATATTACAATAAAACTATATATGTCTAAATTTTTTCTTAATTTTTTCTAATCACTGTAATGTCTCCTGATTTTTTATCTGTAAATTCTTGATCATCAGCATCTAATGCAGAATATTCAAAAATGTATACATATACCCCTTGCTCAACTGGCTTGCCATTGAATGTAGCATCCCAGGTTTTTGTATTATCTGAGGAAATGTACATCAGGCTGCCCCATCTGTCATAAATGCTCAGCTTAGATTTAATTACGCAACCATTGTCCGTCAGCTTAAATTCACTGTTTATTGTACCGTCATTGGCCATAATAATGTTTGGTGCAAATATTTTGCAACAAAATTCTTTAATATGCACTTCATCTCTGGCTCTACAGCCTAGGGTATCCGTAACAATGACACTGTAAACTCCTTTTTCTTTAACAGCAAATTCTGTATCTGTACTTCCATCGCTCCACTCCACACTTTCATATCCATCAGCCTTAAGCATATATTCGCCATCCAGGCTACAGAAAACAGTATCATTGCCAATATTGACTGTAGGATTAGGACTTATGATTATTTCATTTTCGGCAGGAGCAATCTCTTCACATCCCTTCGCATTTAATCGGACAAACACCTTATGTGTGCCTGGGGCATTGCCTTCTACAATTGCAATTGTAGTATCTATTTTTGATACAATTGCAATGTTGTCACTTGCTGACCATTGGTAGAATGCATGTGCAATAGGATCTTTAACCGAAAGAATAATACTATCGCCAATACATGAAGGATTATTGAAGTCTTCTAAAGTGATATTAAGTTTTGTTTTTTCGATAACCCTTACTGTAACCACTTTGCTTGAATCCAGACATTCTGCCAAGAGCTTGTTTTTTAGCAATCTTCTAAACTCATAGAATCCTACTCCCATTTTTCCGGTAATATAGCTTACACTACTGGTGTTGTCCACATCAGTAAACCCACTTCCGTCTTTATTCATTTGCCATACATAAATGGCATCTTCCTGATTAACTTCGTTTCCTGTAATTACAATAACATCACTTTCTGAACAGAATACCGAAGGTACTGGTTGGTTTATTGTATTTTCTCCTAACTTGCACGGGCAGTCTTTCCCTACTTCAATGGTAATTATTGAAGAACAAATACCGTTGTCATAAATAAAATCATAATTGCCTTGTTGCGCAAATCCAAATGCATAGGCTATTCCATTGCTGGCATTGGTGATTTTTATTCCTGAAATCGGTGACGTCCATACTCCCGAAGCATCTCCAGAAATAACTGATAATTGTGCAGTATCCGTTTCAAAACATTTTACAGTAGAAGACGCTGAAATTAAAGGTTTTGATTGCACTTCTACAATGCTTGTCAATGTATCTGCCTTACATTTATTTGCATCGGTTATAACTAATTTATATGTCCCGTTGTTTTGCGTAGACGCATTCTTGACAGAGACTTCATTGAGGTTTATATTTATTGGGCCTTTAGGGCCAATCCATTGGTAGGTATATCCGGCATTTGCTTCGCCTTTTACGATCAATTCATCACCCTCACATAATGGGCCATTGTTGGAAAGTGGCTGCGGGGTTGGCTTCAAATTGACTTTCAAATCTATTTTGGAAGTATCACTAATACACCCTTGCTTTTCAACGACAAGTTTGTAGGTTCCTTCATCTTTTTTCGAAATTGCGTCAATGACAATTGCATTATTTGCCGTAATTGCGCCAGAAGGCATAATCCAATTGTAGTTTTGTAGCAAAACCAATGGTGACGTAAAGGTTACTTTTTCGCCGACACAATAAGCCGTATTCATCGCTTCAATTTCAGCCAGAGGTTTTGGACTTACCGATAGACTAGTAGAAGATGGATCACTGATACATCCGTTGACGGTAACCACAAGTGAATATTTACCTGCTTCAGTTGCAGATAACTTAATGAAGCTAATATCTTTTGTTGTGTATGTTTTATTTGATGGCGGTGGACCTGTCCATTTGTAGCTGGCATTGGCTACTGTTGGTCCTGCTATAACTATACCTTGTGATTCACACCCTGAAATAGTGCCATTTAAAATTGGCTTAGCAGGTTTTGGATTTACTTTAATATTAATAATTGCTTCATCGCTAAGACAATCCGCCAATTTTAGTACTAATTTATAATCCCCTGCATCAGCAAGCTTTACATTAGGAATGGTCGGATTATGTATGGAAGCATTGAATGCATTAGGACCTGTCCAAATATATTCATACCCAAGACTGTCTTTGGTGTTGAGTTTCAGTATGTCCCCTTCACACAAAGTCTGAGTAGTAATAATAGAAGGTGCAGTGGGTTTTGCAACTATGTTGATAGTTGCAATATCTGAGGTATCTAGGCAACTACCAGAAAGGGCATAAATTCTTCTAAACCGATGTTTGCCTACTGGCAAAGAAGATGCTACATAGTCTTCGCCATTGTTAACAGGTCCTGCAGTAATGAAAGGTGCATTGTCCAAGCTATACTGCCACAAGTAGGATCCTCCTGCCGGGCTTCCGATGTCTCCGTCTATGACCAAATTTTGGTTACTTATACAGAAACTTGTTCCTGGTGTATTGATAGAATTGTTGTCAATAACACAACCTGTGCAATTGGCTAATGCTTCTATTTTTACAGTATCACTGCAAGTACCCACTTTCCATTCAAAGTAATATGTACCTTCTTTTGAAAAATTACTTACTGTTGTATTTGCTTTTGCAGGGTTAGCGATGGAAGCTGTACCTGCACTTAGCAATGTTATTAATGACCAATCGCCGCCCAAACTTACTGCACTCAAGCTTACGCTTTGTGTTTTATAACAATTGACACTCGCATCACTTCCTGCTTCTACTTTTGGAATAACGTTGATTGTTACTTCATCCATACAAGATCCTATAGACCATGTAAATGTATAAATACCAGGGTTTTCAAAGTCTTTTATTGTGGTTAATGCATTTTTATCGTCTACTATAGAATAGGTTCCAGGACCGGACACAAACTGCCATTGCTTGGTTGCTGCGGATAGTCCATTGTTGGCGTTCATGGCAATAGCACCACCTGGTAAGGTAACACAAGAGATTGTTTTATCCATACCTGCATTCGCGGCTTCTGTAACTTTTATTCCCAGAGTATCTACGCAACCATTGACAGACCACACAAAATTGTAATCACCCGGTATCGTAAAGTCTTTGAAAGTAGAGGATGATACATCATTAGAAATAGAAACTGTTGAAGGATTGGTTCCCAATTGACTCCATACGCCTGCATTGCCAGTATTTGCAATTACTTCACTAACCAATGGCAGTTGCACGCAAAGCTTATTTACATCAGTTAATACCGGACTTGGGTTAACATCAATGGATATAATGTTGCTGGTGTCATTGCAAGCAGGTATCGTATAAATTCTTCTGAATCTATGGTTGCCTACAGGAAGATTATTAATAATATAATCCTCATTTGTAAATACATCTATAGCAGTCGCAAAATTGCCACCGTTACTGTACTGCCATTCATACGTACCGCCTACTGGTGATGCTGACGTGCCATTGATGGTCAATGTACCCGTATTATCACAGAATGCACTTTGCGCCGGCTGTACCAAATTATTACTATTTATAGCGCAAGCACAATCTTTACCTACTGTAACTACAACTGTATCTGCACAGCCAGTTAATATATCCGTCCATAAATAGCTATATACACCCTCTTTTGCAAAGCCATCAATCGAGGTACTTGCTGCATTATTATTGGCTATGGTTGAGTTGCCTGGATTTGACAATTCGGTCCAATTGCCGTTGCCTGAAGTGGCATTGAGTATGGTTGATCCTGTGCTAAAGCATTTTACAGTAGCATCAATTCCTGCATTTGGTTTTGCATTAACTCGAATGGTCACTGCATTGCTGGTATCTGCGCAGACTACTGGCGTGGTAACAGAGTATACTCTAACAAAGGTATGTAGTCCTACTCCAAGATCTGGTGTAGTATAATTTTTTGTATTGTTTGGCGCAGAAGCGCTTATCATTGATCCACCATCTTTGCTATACAACCACGAATAAGTGCCTGCAACAGGTGTAGCGTCAGAACCCTGAATGGCAATGGCTCCGCTGTTTTGACAATATTGTTGTGTTATTGGAGTGAGTATATTTGAAGCAATGTCGCATGCACAAATTTTTCCAACTGTGATTGAAACTGTATCCGCACAGCCAAATAAATTGGTCCATTCATATTGATAAACACCCTCTTTGGCAAAGTTACATGCTGTGGTATTTGCACTTGTTTGATTACTTAAATTTGATGCTCCAGGATTTGATAAAAGTGCAGACCATTGTCCTATGCCATTGGCTTGTAGGGTTGCACAATCGGTGGCAAAGCATTGCACAGAAGCATCAATTCCTGCATTTGCCGATGGGAATACTGTAATGGCTACTGTGTCTTTGCATCCATTGACAGTCCATTCAAAATTGTACTTGCTTTCAGATGGAAAATCTTTGATGATAGTGCTACCATTGTTTTTATCTAAAATAACAATACTCCCCAATGGTGTCCATTGGCCTGAACCAATTGCATTCATTTTAACAGAACCGCCAGGTAAATCGATACAAGACAATGTTACATCTGCTCCAGCATTTGGTTTTGCATTTACTTTGATTAAAACAACATTGCTGGTATCCTCACATGCAGTAGGGCTTATGACAGAATATATTCTCCTATAATAATTATCACCCACAGGTAAGTTAATTGTATTGCTATACGTTTTACCTGTTGCAGAAGGTATATCTGCAAATGGATTATTGTTTAGTCTGTATTGCCATTTGTAGGTACCTGTCGCAGGCGTAGCATCACTACCATCAATATTGATAAGCACATTCTCTCCTTCACAATATTGGGAATTATTTGGATTAAGTGTATTATTGGCAATTGTACAGCTACAAATTTTACCTACCGTTATTGCAACAGTATCTGTACAACCAGATGGAGATGCTGTCCATAAGTATTTATAAATTCCTTCTTTTTCAAAATTATTAACGCCGGTGCTTGATGATGCTGAATTGAGAATGGATGAATTGCCAGGATTGCCAACCACTGGTGCCCATGTGCCTGATAAATCAACAGCTGTTAAATTTGCCGTTGAAGTAAGAAAACACTTTACAGTTTGATCTGGACCTGCATTGGCTGTAGGAATTACTGTGATTTTAGCCGTATCTGCACATCCATTTATTTGCCATTTCATTAAATAGTCACCCGCTGTATTGAAATTACTAATTGTTGTGTTGCCAGCGTTGTTCTGCGCAATACTTGCATTGCCTCCACTTACAATTGTCCAAAGACCATTGCTGCCTGACGCATTCATTGTCACACTTCCACCGGGCAATGTGACACAATTTGCCAATTGGTTAGTTCCGGCATTTGGTTTTGCATTGACTTTTACCAGTACAATATTGCTTGTATCCTCACATGCAGTAGGGCTTATGACAGAATATATTCTTCTATAATAATTGTCCCCCACAGGTAAGTTTATAGTATTGCTATACGTTTTACCAGTTGCAGATGGTATGTCTGCAAATGGATTATTGTTTAGTCTGTATTGCCATTTGTAAGTACCGATTGCCGGTGTTGCGTCGGTTCCATCAAGTGTCACAAGCACATTTTCTCCTTCACAGTATTGATTTAAAAAAGGTGAAAGTGAATTTGATTTTATCTCACAATCACATATTTTTCCTACAACAATTTCGACTGTATCTGCACAAGTTGATGAAGTAAGTGTCCAAACAAACTTATATGTACCTTCCTTTTCAAAGTTCTTTACTATTGCATTTGGAGAGGTCGGATTGATCAAATCAAATGTACCAGGATTACCTGATAGAGGTGTCCAGGTACCAATGCCTGAAGCAGACATTGTAGCTGAATCTCTTGCAAAACATTTTACTGCCGCATCTGAGCCTGCATTGGCTGATGGTATTACGGTTATTTTTGCTGTATCCAGACATCCGTTAAGTTTCCATTGTAGCAAGAAATCTCCAGCACCGGTAAATCCATTTACAATAGTGTTTCCAATGGAAGTACTTACTATATTTAAAGTTCCGCCACTTAGCTTAGTCCATTCGCCATTTGTACCAGTACCATCCATGGTAATACTACCTCCCGGCAAATTGACACAATTGGCTATTTGATCATTACCTGCATTAGGTTTTGCATTGACTTGAATCAAAACCACATTGGATGTATCTTCACAGTTTGGAGCTGTGATGCCATATATTCTTCTGAATCTGTGTTGGCCCACCCCAAGGTTTGCAGTGGCATAATCTTCTGTATTATTTATTCCTGAAGCATTACTAAAGGCACCGCTACCAAAGCTATATTGCCATCTATAAGTGCCAAGCAAAGGGCTAGCTGCACTCCCATTGATATTGACTACCACTGTTTGTCCCTCGCAATATGTAGTATTGATTGGAGTCAATACATTGGATGCAACAGTACAAGGGCAATTGTTGCCTACTGTAATAGCAACTGTATCTTTACATCCGTTGTCATCTGTCCACTCGTAATAATATATGCCATCAGTAGCAAAGCCATTGATTACAGTAGTTTTGCTGTTAGGTGTTTCAATGCTCGATACCGCATTGCCTAATACCTCAGTCCATTTCCCTATACTTGTAGACGCGGATACCACTACAGAATTTGTCAAATAACATTGTATTGATTGATCTGATCCGGCATTTGCTTTTTGTGTCACATTTACTGCAACAGTATCTTTACAGCCATTTGTATTGTTCCAACTGAATCTGTATATTTTTTCCTGTTTAAAGCTGTCTATGCTTGTGGTAGGAATACCTGCATTTACAATTCTTGCACCATCAAGTGCAGTCCATGTACCAGTGCCTGTGGCAGACATGGTAACTTGTCCACCTGGCATGCTAATACAACTTAAATTTTGATCAATGCCAGCTTTTGCTTTTTCAGTAACTTTAATAGCAACAGTATCTTTGCACCCATTGACCTCCCATTGGAATAGGTAATTGCCTTCATTTTGGAAATCTTTGATCAATGTTGATGCAACATTATCTTTATCTATTGTTGCTATGCCTCCTGAAATTAGTGACCAGTTTCCAGATCCGGTAGCATTCATGGCAATAGAACCTCCAGGCAATGCTATACATGACAAATTCTTATCTGACCCGGCCAGCGGGTTTGCATTTACTTTAATTAATATTTCATTGCTTGTATCAGCGCAATATGGTGCAATATTTATTGTATATATTCTTCTGAATCTGTGGTCGCCTGTACTCAGATCTCTTGTAGTATAGTCTTCATTGCTATTGGCATCAACTGCTGGTGTAAAAGAAGTAAGACTTGCATTGTTTAAGCTATACAGCCATCGGTAAGTGCCCCCTGCCGGTGCAGCCGGACTGCCATCAAGATTAAGCTTGCCTGATGACTTACAATAAGTACCTGATGTTGATAGTATATTGTTATTTGTGGTTGGGCATGGGCATGCTTTTCCAACATTTACTGTAACAATATCTTCACATCCATTAGTGGCTGTCCATGTAAATATGTATATACCTTCTTTAGTAAATCCATCAATTTTTGTTGTATTGTTGGAAGGCTTGTCTATTACTGCGTTTCCACCTGATGGCCTGCTGCTTAGCTTCCAAGTACCGGTGCCTTTGGCATTCAAAATCACAGCGTCTGTAGCATAACAAGATACAGTTTCAGTAGGGTTGCCTGCATCTGCAGCTTCTGACACTACCACAATAACGTCTGCGTTACATCCATCAATTGTAGTCCATTCAAAGAAATAATTGCCTTCCTTTTGAAAATTAGAAACCGTTGTTTTTGGATCTGATGGTACACCAATGTTTACGGTCCCTGCAGACCCCGGCTTTAAAGTCCAAGACCCGCTTCCGACAGAGCCTGCTGCATTTAAATTTGTTGAACTACCCAAAAGTTGTACACATGTGAGAGGAAAGTCAATGCCTGCATTGGCTTTTTCAGTGACCTTAATGGATACGACATCGCTACAATTATTGGTAGTCGTCCATCTGAAATCATAGATTCCTGCCTTGTTAAAGTTAACCACAGTTGTAGTGCTATTGTTGGGATTGAAGGATGGCGTTGTACCTGAACTTATATAAGCCCATGTACCAAAACCATTTCCTGTGATTGTCTCACTACCGCCCGGTAATGTGATACAGAGTGCTTCCTGGTCAGACCCGGCATTTGCTTTCTGAGATACGTATACTTCCAATGAATCGCTACAGCCATTTACCGTCCATTCCATTAAATAGGTACCGTCAGCAGAAAAACCGGTGATAGTCGTTTTCGGATTGGTATCATCCAATATTGTTATTGTCGAAGGACCATCCGCCTGTCTCCAAGACCCAATGGTACCATTTGCATTTAGAGCAATAGAATGACTTGATAAATCAACACAAGCATTTACAATATCTGTACCTGCATTTGGCTTACTTTCTACTAGTATTACTGCAATATCACTTGTATCACTG
The DNA here is from genome assembly GCA_043755305.1 of Saprospiraceae bacterium. Taxonomy (GTDB): domain Bacteria; phylum Bacteroidota; class Bacteroidia; order Chitinophagales; family Saprospiraceae; genus JADKBO01. The sequence continues at coordinate 14,226 of JAYUTD010000428.1, read as the reverse complement.
CATATCGGCAGAGTAGTAGTAGTGTATATTCTTCTAAATCTATGTGTGCCTATGCCCAAGTCAAGTGTAGTATAATCTCTCGTATTGTTGATTCCACTTGCATTGACAAATGGGTTTGTTCCATTGCTGTATTGCCATAAGTAGGTGCCTCCCAAAGGTGTCGGTGAAGTGCCTATCAATTGCACGGCGCCACTGTTTGTACAAAAAGCACTTGGATTTGGCGATATGATTTCATTGTCCTGAATCTGGCAAGGACAATTTGTGCCTACAGAAAGTTGGATCGTATCTTCACAGTTGTTCAAAGTCCTCCATATTAATGTATAGATGCCTGACTTTGTAAAGTCATAAGCTGTAGTATTTGGATCAGTGGCATCAGAAAATTTTAAATTGCCCGGTCCGTTGCTCAATATCCATTGCCCAGTGCCATTGGCATTCAGATTTGCGACATCAGTTATAAAACATTCCACCGGAGCAGGATTTGAGCCAGCATCTGGTTTTTTTGCAATCGTTATTGAAGTAGTGTCACTACATCCATCAGAAGTAAATTCAAAGCTATAAATACCTTCATTTGAAAATTGATTGACAATGGTAGAAAGATTGGCTGGAGTGGCAATGAAAACACTGCCAGGGCTTGGTGTCAAAAGTTTCCAAATACCAGTACCTCCGGCAACAAGTGTGTTCACTGTTGTACTGGCGCCTGGTAGCACATTACATCCAAGATCTTTGTCCGACCCAGTCTCCACCTTTTGTGTTACATTAAAAGTAACGATATCATCGCACCCATTTCTTTCCCACTTAAAGGTATAATTGCCCGGTACATTGATACCGGATACTGTAGGATTAGGAATATCTGTTTTAGAAAAAGTAGTTGTTGGACTAGGATTGATCAATGGTATCCAATTTCCAGTACCGGTAGCATTGAGTTGAATGGTTGCCGGGAATGCGATACATTTTGTATCATAATTTGGTCCTGCCTCTACTCCTTCTGAAACGGTGACATTTATAGTATCCGCACAATTGTTGATTGTCCATACAAATTTATAAATACCCTCTGTAGAAAAACCAGTAATAGTGGTTGCATTGCTGTTTACATCTGCAATAATTGGTCCAGCTTGAACCTGCGACCATACTCCTGTTCCTACTGAATTGGTTACTACCGATCCACCAGGAAGCGTCACGCATTTTGCCAATAGATCCGGGCCTGCATTAGGTTTTGGATACACAGTAATGCTTACCTCATTGCTCGTATCAGCACAAATTGGCTGGCTTGTAGTGGTATATATTCTGCTGAATTTATGTATACCAGCTGCCAATTTTATTGTAGTATAATCTTTACCTGTATTTACACCAGTAGCTATTGCTCCATTGTACAACCATTTGTAGGTGCCGGGTGAAGGAATAGCAGTTTCTCCAACAATTGTGATGGTCGGACTTTCAACACAATACTCAGCTATCAAAGGCTGTTGGATGTCTTTATCTGTTATCGGACATGGACAATTGTTGCCCACCGTTACACTGACTGTGTCTTTACAAGACCCAAGTGTGTATATATATCTGTATGCTCCTGCCGCCGTAAAAGCAGCAGATGCCACATTTGTGCCACCTGTAAGGGTTGAAGAATTCGGTAATAATAAAGACCAGTTACCGTTTCCATTTCCTGTCAGGCTTGTGGATGCGCTTACGAAGCAATCAATAGATTGGTCAGGCCCCGCATTTGCTTTTTCAGAAACATTTACTGCTACTGTATCAGTACATGTATTGCTCGTCCATTCAAATAAGTACTGACCACTTGCTGCAAGACCATCTACTGCAGAGTTTGCACTTGATGAACTAAGCACATTGCCCCCATTTAAAGCAAACCATGTTCCAGTACCTGCCGCATTTAAAGTAATAGTTGCAGGAAGTATGGAACAGTTGTTGCTTATATCAGCACCTGCATTGGGCTTAGCAGTCACATTGATAGACATACTATCTTTGCAACCATTGGTTGCTGTCCAGTAATATTTATAATTTCCTACTGCCTGAAAATTGGTAATTGTTGTCTTAGGATTTGATGGTAATGTAATTGCAGTAACACTTGGGTTGGCAACAGCTTTGGTCCATGTGCCTGTACCTGTAGCGTCCATAATGTATGAACCGCCAGGTAATTTTACACAAGATAAAGTGCCATCTATTCCTGCTTCGGTCGCCTCTGTAACGGTAACTTTCATGGTGTCTTTACACCCATCTACTGACCATTCAAATGAGTAGATGCCGCTTACAGGAAAGTTGCTTAGAGTGGCTACATTGGCATTGTCAGGATTGACACTTCCTCCGTTTAAAGCTGTCCAATTGCCTGTACCTGTGCTTGCGATAACACCTACGCTGCCCCCTGGCAAAGCAATACATGATATGGTTTGATCCCCACCTGCATTTGGTTTAGGTTTTACTTTTATAAGTACTTCATTGCTTGTATCAGAGCATATAAATCCTGTAGTGGTTTTGAATATTCTTCTAAAAAAATATTCACCTACACTTAAATTATTGATGCTGTAATTTTGATTTGTATTGGGTGCAACTGCAGGTAAAAAGGCGCCAGTATTTGTTTTTACTTCCCATGCATATGCACCTGAAACCGGTGTTGCTGCAGTGCCAATGATATTGATCAGGCTGCTTTTATTGCAGAATTCTGCATCGCCACTAATATTATTATTTGTAATTGGGCATAGGCAGTCGTCATCAACTGTTACCTCAACTGTATCTTTACATCCTCCCGATGTCCACATGAATTTATACGTGCCTGGCCCTGTAAAATCTTTAATAATCGTAGATGGCAATGTCTGTGGATTAATTGTTACCGATCCCGGGGCGTTCAGTGAAGTCCAACTTCCAGATGGGTTAACTGCATTGAGTATGGCTTGCCCTCCCACAAAACATGCTACTACACCAGGATCATTTCCGGCATTTGCTTCATCCGTTATTGTAATCTTCATTTGGTCTGTGCAGCCGGCAATATTCCATTCGAAATTATATACACCTGCACCAGGAAATCCTGATACGGTGGTGCTTGCTGAACCTGGCAAAGCTATTACGCCTCCATCCAATGCTGTCCATACCCCTGCGGTTCCGGAGGCATTTAACGTTGTCGAAACTAAAGTTGGGTTTACACAACCAATCAACTGGTCTGAGCCAGCATTGGTCAAACCTGATATTTTGACTTCCGCTGTATCTGAGCAAGTGCCTACAGTCCAAATGAATTTATAAATACCTTCTAATGGAAAACCTGTAATAGCAGTAGATGGATTATTAGAATTAATTATTGTTACATTACCAGGATTTAATGGGTGCTTTGACCATGTACCAATTCCAAAAGCACTCATAGATACAGAACCGCCTGGCAATGCCACGCAGCTTAATGATTTATCTGATCCTGCATCAGGTTTTTGAGTAACATTGACTTTTGCATCTCTCGTGCAACCATTGACTGTCCATTGGTATGAATACGTGCCTGGTGCAGTAAACAGTTTTATTTCTGTGGTATTGCTTCCTGGATTGACAATAGTAGAACCTCCCGGATTACCACCACTAGACCAGCTTCCAGATCCTGTGGCATTCATAGTAACGCTACCACCGGTTAATTTTACACAATTTACATTTTGATCCGGACCCGGGTCTGGAAATGCTTTGATGTTTATTTTTACAGTATCTGTACAATTTACGCCTGACTTCCATTCCAGATAATAATCTCCTGGCAAAGTAAAGTCATATACTGATGTGGAATTTACAAATTTGTCTAAAAATAAAGCAGTACCTGCACTTGAAGGCAGTATTTTCCATTCTCCAGATCCAAGCGCAGTCAATGGTACACTCCCACCTGGCAATATGGTACAATCAATATTTACATCACTTCCTGCTGTTTTTCTGGAGATTATATCTACCATCATATCATCACTACACCCATCTGCCGTGTACCTGAATTTATACGTTCCTTCATTGGTGAAATTAAGTATTTGAGCGTTAGGACTATTTTGTCCTATGTAAGAAAAAAGGCCTGGGACCGGAAGTATATTGCTCCATAAACCTCCTGCTAAATTGGCAGTTGTGGTAATTACTCCACCAGGTAAATTTACGCATGATAAGGACTGGTCGGGGCCTGCGTTTACTTTTTCTGTTATTTTCACTTCCACGGTGTCATGGCAAGATAGCGTTCCCCAAGTAAATAGATATAGGCCACTCGCAGTAAAGTTATTGAATGAGGAAGTAGGTGAATTTGGTGAGCCTATACTTATTGTTGCTGGATTTCCAGGTACTTGAACCCAAGTACCTGAACCTGTTGCATTCATACTACTATTGGCAGGAAAAGTTACACATGCCAGTAATTTATCCGCACCTGCATTGGGTTTTTCAGATATAGTAACTTGTGCCTGATCAATACAGCCATTGTCATTTGTCCATTCGAAAGTATAAAGTCCAGCTTTGGTAAACCCATCAATTGTTGTTGTGGCAACTGTGTTGAATTGAATTATTGAATTGCCACCCGCCGGGCCAGATTTTTGAGTCCATGTGCCTGTTCCTGTAGCACCCATATTTACACTTCCACCTGGCAATACAGCACAATTATCAATTTGATTTGGTCCTGCGTCTGCAGCAGGATGAACAATAAGTGTTACTCTATTGCTTTCCAGATCACAAGCAAAAGGACTAGTAATGAAATACTCTCTTTCAAATATATAGGTGCCTACCGGCAGTGTGCCAGTAGTATAATCTTCATTGTTATTGGTACCTGATGCATTCAAAAATGATACACCATTGTTGGTACTGACTGTCCATAGATAAGTACCACCGGCAGGCGTTGCTGCATCTCCATCAATGGTAAATGGTCCATTGGCTGTAACGCATTTTTCACTTACTGCGGGTTGGTTGATGACATTTACTATTGGACAAACACAAACACCTCCTATGATTACTGTGACTTCATCTGAACATGCCCCATTGGTCCACTCAAATATATATGTACCATCAATAGGAAAGTTAGTAACATTTGTATTTTTTGTGTTTGGGCTAATTATAGTCGGAGTAAGCGGAAAACCTGGGCCACTTTTGAGTTTCCACATTCCACTTCCACTTACTGCAGTTAAAGTAACGGTAGCTGTTTGATAACAAATTTGAGATGGTGGATTTGGTCCAGCATCTTGAGCAGCGACAGTGATTTCGACAGTGTCACTGCAAGTCTGATAGGTATAAATGTATTTGTATTTAGCATTGGCAGTTGATGAAAAATTAATAGTAGCGTTGGCACCTGCTGTAGAAGCAATATCTCCACCTGCAGCGTTATTTATATCTTTTGTCCATGTACCACCAAGTGGTGAGCCTGAAATGGTATATGTTGATCCTGCACAAGCTGAATTGTCCACTCCAGCATCTGGCTTAGCTGCTACATTAAAATCTAAGGTATCTGCACATCCGAGAACATCTTTTATGATAACTTGATAATTTCCATTGACAGGATTGCTTGATCCCGGTATTTTAATATCCTGATTGGTACTTGTATACCCGCCTGGACCTGTCCATGCATACATGAAAGGAGATTGGCATCGGGAAGTATCTTTTAATTTTAAATCCAACTCTAACCCACCACCGCATTTCACTTCCCCAATTGCTTTGGGTTTTGCTGGGTATATTGTGGGTTCATTGGCTAAATAATCCTGGGAAGGGTTACCAATGGTAAAACCATTGCTAAAATCTCCGCCATTTGAACATGGTTGAGATGAATTGGGGTCGACTCCATTGATAAAAGGTCGTACTAAATTGCCACAAGTTGGAAAAGGAGTGATTTTTACACTAAACAGCCTTACTGTATCTCCAACATTTAAATTGTTGTAATAAGAAACCGGAGATAATTTTGGAACAAAACTATAATAATCATATGTTGGACAATCTACATTTACCACAGATATCTCCCATTTCATTGGATTTATTCCATTGTAATTTGCATTTAATTGAATAGGATTATAGAAAGTATCTCTTGAAAGAATGCTTCCCTTCGGCACTGCAATAGTATAATTGGCATTAAACTGCACTCTATGAGCAGGAATCAATGGATTGGTTGATCCTTGCTTGATAACTATATAACAGCTATAGTTACACGCAGATGTATCATATTTTACTAGAAAATTAACACCTGTCACTTGTGCCTCAATTACAATAGCAAAAGCAATAAAAACAAATAGCAATAAAAATATTCTTTTTGTCATTTCGACTCAGAGGTTATCGGTTTATTAATCAAAATAACCACAGCCAATCTTGTTTTTTTCAAGATTAGCTGTGGTAAGTTTCTATGAATGTCAAAAGGGTTTTTTAAATTATCCCCTTATCACTTCTTTTTTAATGATTATACCATTGTATTCAATCATAACATTGTAGACACCTGCAGGAAGTTGATGAACATCTAGCGGAATTTTGTTTTGGCCTTTATTCAACACTGCTTTTTCCCCATATTCCCTTAACAATTGTCCTTGCATAGTAAATACCTTAACTTCAACCTCCGCTTCATCATTTAGATTTAGCTCTATGGTCAAATTTTGCATCACTGGATTTGGATATACAATTGCAAAATCTTCAGTAGAATGCTTTATACTTACTTCTGAACTGTATGCTGATCTTCCGTCAAAGTCAACTTGCTTAATCCTGTAATAATAAATACCAACATCACTGACCTCTTTGTCTTCAAAAAGGTACTCATTTAAGACAGAAGAAATACCATTTGCCCTTATTTTTGCTGAAACTTCTTTATAATTATTTTCATTTGGGCTTATTCTTTCTACCAAAAAGTAATCTACATTGATTTCCTTACTGGTAGCCCATTCTATAATATGTGTATCATTCTTTCTCCACACATTGATTTTCTCCCAATTTAATGGCAACGCTCCAAATGACAAACCCAGATCTATGTTGATGTTTTCAACCCCAGGTTGCATACTGATGGCACGTGTAGTATTTAAACCATAAGTATGGTCTACATCGCTGTTCATTTTATCATCTGCAGGATTATATAATGTTGCTCCCAAACCGCTAGGTGGAGAAAATTTGAAGTAAACATCTTTCTTTTCCAATTTATCAATTCTATAAACTCCCTGTGCATTGGAAACAGCTTCACCTAATAAGTCATTTGTTGAAGCATCATATGCTTGAACCTTCACACCTTCAACCTTGGTTTCATTGTTGTTTTGTAATCCGTCGGAATTTTCATCCAGCCATACAAGATTGCCTGCAATTGCTTGTGGGTAATAGCCTGCACCAATATCCAATTTGTTTTGACCGGATGCAAGTGTAAATGTATTGGTTGTGCCTTTCCCATTTGCTCCAGTAATATCGCTGTCTTTAAATGCATTGCCGCCTATGTTTGGTCTTGCGGTCACTAGGCCAGATGGGGGAGTAACAATCTCTATGTAATATGTGCCAGGAGGCGCACAGAATGAGAAGTATCCATCATCAGAAGGAGTGCCCGGTTTGTGACCAGTTAACGTTTGATCGAATAAAGACCATGTACCATTGGTATTTCGGTATAATTTTACCTGAAGACCATCGATGCCATTTTCATTGGAATCCCAAACATCATTTTTATTGGCATCATACCATACTAAGTCCCCGATCTTACTGCATATATAATAACCGGCATCCAAATCATTGTTATCAACGCCTGCAAATACAGAGAAAACTTCAGTTTTGCCACTGCCATCGATGTCACTGTCTACGGTATTATTGGTGCCAACTTTTTTAAATGTAGGAACCAGGTCATTGGCGCCTATTTTTACATTGCCAAACTTAAGGAAGTAATTACCAGGCAACACATTTAAAAATTCATATTTGCCAACGGAAGATGTAGTAGTCGTTGCATATAGGATATTGTCATCTCTAAACAATTCAACTTTTACATTAGGAATACCTGACTCACCAGAGTTTTGGATGCCATTGGCATTTGCGTCATTCCAAACAAAATCTCCTATTGAAGCATTTTGACAATTATTTACTACTACAGGTAATGCTATAGGTGCAGACTCACATCCATTCATGACTTGAGTTATACTTACCATAAATGTACCTGTAGTTGTTGCCATAAATGTTGCGGTATTTCCATTTCCTGAAGTAAATCCGGCATTTAATGGGGATATTGTCCACTTGCAGCTAGCCTGATTGCCTTCATCAACCCTCAAATTAATCTGTTCGCCAAGACATGCTGGCGTTGGATTCGCAAATGGATTGGTAGGTGGATCTGTCTTATTGACTGTAACCACTACCGTTGAAGGAGGCGAAGTACATCCTGCAACTGTTTGTGTAACAGAAATTGTATAACTTCCTGCTGTTAAAGTATTTAATGTAGTAGTGTTTGTTGTTGAAGCAGCTAATCCAGCAGAAGAAGATGAAGCTGACCAAGTGTAGGTTGCTAAAGGGTTATTGTCCACTGAAAGATTCACTGTAGTACCTACACAAACCGGGTTTGGAATTGCAACCAAATTCGAAGGCGGATTTGGTGATGGAGGACTACTTATCACCACTGGACCGGCGTATGGTCCGGAATTACAATTTCCTGCTCCTACTATGACAAAGTCAGTATACGAGCCGCCTCCAAGGTTATTTATTATTGCCAAACCTCCTGATGTTGTTGTAACGGTTACAGAAGAAGTGCCATTATCTTTTTTATAATTAATGGTATAATTTGTTGAAGACAACAAGCCACTTATAGCAATTGATCCATTATTCAAGCCACAAGAAGTGGGATTAGTTGAAGAAACGCTATTCGCAGAAGGGGTTGGTGGCGTAGGCAATACATCTACTGTAATAGAAGCTGAAGGAGAAATACAACCCGCTACATTTTGGAATACACTTATAGTATAAGAACCTACTGCAGTAGGAGTCATTGTAGTACTATTTATTGTAGTGATAACAAGTCCTGCATTTACTGAAGAAGCACTCCACGTATATACTGCGCCAGGATTATTGGTTACACTCAAGTTTGAAGTCAATCCAAGACACAATGGATTTGGAATTGCTGTTAAATTGGCTGGTGCACCAGGTGCACCCGGATCTACAAGATTTACAGGCCCTGCATAGACACCTGATGGACATCCTGTAACTGGTACAATACTGAAATTAGTATAATTTCCTGCACTCAAATTTGCTATAACTGCTACGCCGGAACCATTGGTAGTAACACTAGCCGAAGTCGGATTACCATTCTTACTATAGTTTATTGTATAAGGGGTATTCGCAGTTAAGCCATTTAAGGATATAGAACCGGTACTTGTTGCACAAGCTGTTGGGTTTTGGACTGTAATTGAAGAAACGCTTGGTGTCGGCACCCCTGACAATGCATCGATTGTCACAGTACCAGGAAGCGATGTACATCCATTTACAGATTGGGTTACGCTTATGGTATAAACACCAGCGCTCGTAGATTTAAGTGTATTAATTGCAGTCGTAGAGGTTGCCAATCCTGCATTTGGAGAAGAAGCACTCCATACAAAACTCGCCCCATTCGCAGGGTTGTTTACAGATAGTGATACTGTCTGACCAATACATGATGGATTTGGCAAAGCCGATACATCAGGTGTTGGAGGTGTAGCTGGATCAGTTACAGTAATTGGCCCCGCAAATACGCCTGAAGCACATGTCCCTGCTGTAACTTTGAAATTGGTATAACTGCCCGCTGTAATACCCGTAATGGTTGCAGTACCCGTTGCATCAGAAGTAATAGTTGCAGAAGTAGGAACTCCATTTTTTGCATAATTTATCACAAAACTTGTATTTGCTTGTAGGCCTGTGAACTTCAGTGTTCCCTGATTGCCACCACACGAAGTAGGATTTGTAGCAGTTAAACTTGCACCTGTTGGTGTCGGAGGTGTGCTATTAATAACAACGCTGACTGTAGATGGCAAGGAAACACAACCAGCTACATTTTGAGTAACAGAAATTACGTATGTACCTGCTGCGGTAGCATTCATCACATTGGCATTTGTAGTACTGTTGCCTATACCAGCGTTGGCTGGGGCTGACCATACATATACTGCTCCGGCATTATTGGTCACACTTAGATTTACTACTGTGCCAATACACGCAGGATTTGGATTAGCGGTCATATTAGCCGGTGGATTTGGCGGATTAGGGTCAGAAAGATTGACTGGTCCCGCAAAAGTACCACTGCTACAATTATTGAAATTTATAATTTTAAAATTAGTGTATGATCCAGCAGTAAGCCCTGTAATAATTGCTACTCCAGAGCCATTGGTAGTTACATTTGCTGTTGCAGGTATTCCATTTTTATTGTAAGTAATGGTTATGGCTGTATTAGCCAATTGGCCACTTATACTTATAGTGCCATTGCTGCCCGCACAAACTCCGGGATTCGTTGATGTTACTGTTCCAGCACTTGGCGTTGCAGGGGCAGGATTAATACCAACACCCACATTAACCGGGATTGATGTACACCCATTGACAGTTTGTGTTACGCTTATGGTATAAAATCCTGATGCTGTTGCCAACATAGAATTTGAGTTAGTTGTACTACTTCCAAGACCAGCTTGAACATCTGATGCTGACCAATTGTAAGTAGCGCCAGGATTATTGGTAACACTAAGGTTCACTGTAGTACCTAAACATGCCGGATTTGGGATGGCCTGTAAGTTTGATGGTGCACTAGGTGCAGTTGGGTCTACAAGTGAAATAGGACCATTAAAAATTCCTGAAGTACATCCTGAAGCTGCACTAATGCTAAAGTCAGTATAGGATCCAGCACCAAGGCCAGACAATATGCCTGTGCCATTACCATTTGTGGTGATGCTTCCCGAAGTACTTACATTGTTCTTTTTATAGTTGATAGTGTAAGTCGAATTGTTTTTTAAGCCAGAAAATGTGATCGTACCTTGACTACCATTACATGTAGTAGGGTTGCTAGAAGTAAGGCCGGAAGGTGTAGGTGGTGTATCATCTACAACCAAGCTTACCGTTGCAGGGTCTGATGTACAGCCATTGACCGTTTGGGTTACACTTACTGTATATGTTCCCACACTGATTGGAGTAAGGCTTGCTGTACTTGTAATACTGCTGGTGCTTCCTGCATTTGGAGACGATACAGCCCAGGCATAAATAGCCCCTGGATTGTTGGTAACACTTAAGCTGACTGCATTACCTAAACATACCGGATTTGGTATCGCTGTTAAATTTGAAGGAATAGCGGGTTTTGAAATAACTGTAATAGTCACAACATTACTGGTATCTGTACATGCTGGGATGGTATACAATCTTCTAAATTTATGTACACCTGTTGACAAATTAACAGTAGTATAATTTTGCAAACTATTGGTACCTGCAGCATCAGCAAATGTCCCGTTATTAAGACTATATTGCCACAAATAAGTACCCGCAGGTGTTGCTGCATTACCTATGATTGTAAGAACTCCAGAAGTACCGCAATAAGTACTAGGGTTGACATCATTCACAATATTATTGGTAACCGGACATGAACAATTGTCACCAACAACAACCATTACTGTATCTTTACAGCCATTGGTCGTCCATATAAAAAAGTAATTGCCTGCTACACTGAAACTACTTACATTTGTAGAGGCACTGTTTGGGTTAGCTATGGTAGCAGTTCCTGAGCTATTTTGAGCCAAGGACCATGTACCTGTACCAACTGCATTGATGGTTGCAGATCCATTGGCAAAACAAAGTACTGCACTTGGATCGGGACCCGCATTAGAATCGGTTACACTAACCGTTAATGTATCATTACAGCTATTCGCTGAATATATAAAATTAAAATTACCATTGGCAGATTGATCAAACGTGGCCACGTTGCCTACCAAAATAGCGCTGCCTGTTGGTAATGGATTATTCACTGCTGTTGACCATGTTCCTGAAAGTGGATCGATTGCAGTCAGAGTAGCTGACGAACCAGAACATGTTTGAATATTTGGCCCTGCCACTGGCTTAGCAAATGCTTGAACATCAAGAGTGTCTTTGCATCCTAGTTTATCAGATACAATAACCTGATAATTTCCATTGGAGGCTGAAGTAGCGTTGGTAATTTTGACATCCTGACTTGTCGAAGTAAAATTATTGGGTCCTATCCAGGCATATGTAAGTGGTGCCTGGCAGGTATTAGACGTTGTAGCGGTAAGGTCAATTTCTAAGCCTAATGAGCATGCCGGAACTGCGCTCAATACTGGTTGTGGAGGCAACACTTTTGGTAAGTTGCTGATGTAATCTTGCTGAATACCACCAATGGTAAATCCATTGGCAAAATCACCTCCGCCCATACCCGGCTCACTGGATGATGGGTCGCCGCTTACACGCACTCCGTTTACTATAACAGGATTTTCATAAATCCTAATACCCTCTGAACAATTGACTGTTGGGCTTATAGTTAAGGAAAACAATTTGACTTCCATGCCTGGTGATAGTGGGGCATAAAAAGATGTTGGAGATAACGTAGGAGTAATGCTATAGTAATCCACTAAAGGAGTTACTGCTGGTGCATTGATATTACTCGATATTGTCCACTGAAGTGGAGGAGTAGTGTTGGTCCCTGAGTTATTACCCTGTATAGGATTGAAATTTTGGGCAACACTCAGTGTAGATCCTGTAGGAACCACAATGGAATATTGAGAGTTGAATTGAGCCCTTTGTGGAGCTGTAGTAGATGTACCTGTAATAATTACTATATAGCAATCATATTTACAAGTGACAGGGTTGTATTTCATTTGATATTTAACCCCTGAGACCTGTCCGTAACTGTGTGCAATCAGGAACAAGCCAAACATAGCAATGGCTAATAATGTACGTTTCATATTTGAGACCTTATTTTTTTAAAAAAATAAAAAGAGTGTGCTCCGGACCTTACTCGGAGCACACTTTATAAATTTACAACTATGGTAGTTGTTCTATGAAAAAGTCAAAGTTTGACAATAAACTTACGTTGAGCGGATAGAACAATAACTGTCCGTACAACATATTCTTATCATCATTAGGGTTATCAAACTTAGCCTTACCATTCAAGTCATAATCACCTGGAATGTAGCCATAAGCAAAGTCAAAGTTTACGTTACCCGTAGTATTTGTAGGATAAGAGAATACATCATTGAATAAAAAGTTCAAATCATCATTAGGGTTGTCAGCCTTAATTTTGCCGTTTCTATCAAAATCTCCTGCCCACATTGCATTGTAACCATTTCTTACATCCGCTTTTTGTGCCAATCCAGTATAATTGTATGAACCTGCCTGACCTTTGTCGTATGTCTGGAAAGAAGGTTTAGTAAAGTCAACCAATACTGCATATACAGCCGGAGTAATCGCATTCTTACTCATTACACTTAAGTGATTTCTATGCTTAACAGTAATGTAGTAATCATTCATTGTCATACCAGGAAATTTCAATCCGTTGATACCATCAATGTCGACTACGTCACCATCTCTTTGTATCAATGCTGCTCTTGAGCCCAATACAGTGGAGTTTGAGGACGAAGACCTCAACTCAACAAATACCCAGTCTACAATTGCATTCTGGCCTGTCACAGCAAATACAGTAGAAGGATTGGCAATAGAATCATATTTTGTCAATTGACCCACTGTACCTACCTCGACAAATTTGCCTCTCAGGTCATATTCCATACCTGGTGCTACAGTTACTACATATTTACCTGGATCCTTACTTGGTATTGACCTTGAACCATTGAAAGGACTCACCCTTAAGTTGTCTCTCATCATTGGTCTTCCATCAGGTGCTGAAGTAGTACCTGTATTCATCAACGATCCTTCTAAGTATACCCTTATTTTGATCATTAAATCAGGTATTACAATGATGTGCAATGTAGCATTGTCACAAGCTTGATATGTATTGTTATCACAAGTAGTATAAGGAAAGTCCACTGGACCAAAGAACAATGGTGTTGGTGTAAATGTATAGCTGCCATCAGCTGCCAATACCAAAGTACCTCCTGCCAAAGTTGTAGTTTGTGGAGTCACAGTCTGTGTATCGCCTTCAGGGTCACTGTCATTTGTCTTCACATTGCCACTTACTGCAGTGTTTTCAGCTGTTGCATTAAAATCATCATCTGCTACAGTAGAGTTGGTTCTAACCACATCGCCCACTGTAATGATCTGTAAAGCTGTAGCACAATTGCTTGATTCACCTGATACACATACCTTATAGGTCAATGTATCCATGCCGGTAAATCCAGTAGATGGTGT
>JAYUTD010000427.1:0-3430 GCA_043755305.1 Saprospiraceae bacterium | reverse complement strand
ATGCGATCAGGTGATATGGGAATTCACTTACAACAATACTAAATTTATCACTGTAGGCAATCAATCACTGGTTCATACTTTTCCTGCAAAGGGAGAATATGAAGTATGTATAACTGTTATCAGGACGACCGCCAGCGGCAAACAGTGCAAGGTGAAAATTGTGAAGGAGGTTTCCATTAAAGTATTCCTGAGTTTTTCACTGACACCTAATCCTGGTTCTTATGAAGTGTATATCAAAGTGAAGACCAATGAGGACGAGTCTGTTATGCAAAAAATTTCATTGATCAATCGGGATGGTAGGATTATCAAACAGATGGAAGTATATACAGATAAAACCGGAAACATCAGAATGCCTCTTGATGATGTGAGCGCAGGTCTTTACCTCATAAGGTTGGAAAGCAATGGCAATTATGTTTACAGGAAATTTATCAAAATAGAATAAACTTTCAAAAAGAGAAGGTTACATAATTAAAACTATGTAACCTTCTTTTTTTCCTACCTGATTAACTTGGCAACTTAATGTAACAAAGTCGTTTTTACTTTGATTAAACTTTCTTATTGATTAAACTCAGAAATTCAGATCTGGTTTCTGCTTTTGTAAATTGACCGGTAAATGCTGATGTTGTGGTCATAGAATTTTGTTTTTGGACACCTCTCATCATCATACACATATGGGAAGCCTCAATTACAACAGCGACGCCTAAAGGATTTAAGTTGTCTTGTATCGCATGTAATATTTGGTCTGTTAGCCTTTCCTGCACTTGCAATCTTCTGGCAAACACATCTACTATGCGGGGCAATTTACTGAGGCCTACTACATATCCATTGGGTATATAGGCGATATGCGCTTTACCAAAAAAAGGAAGCATGTGGTGCTCGCACATAGAGTAAACTTCGATATCCTTTACAATGACCATTTCACTGTAATCCTCTTTAAACATCGCTGACTTGAGTATTTGGGAAGCATCCATCTCGTACCCTTGAGTAAGAAACAACATAGCTTTTGCTGCACGCTCAGGTGTTTTTAGGATGCCTTCTCTTGTAGTGATTTCACCAATTTCTTCAATAATAGAACTGTAACTCTTCATTAAGGCCTCTTTTGAGGCTTCATCAAATACTTCTTTCTTAGTATATTTTTTATTCACCATAATACGCTGCGTAAATTGTTTCTGTTTCCACCAATTTTACACAATGTAAACTACAATTTACCAATAAATGTTCAAGTCTGCGCCAAATTAACACAACCAGATTTTCAGTAGTTGGCTGGATATCACCTGGAATCCAGGAAACATCAAGATTCAAATTACTATGGTCTAAGTCTTCGATAATTTGTTCTTTTATCATTTTTGAAAGGAGCTTTGCATCTATTATAAATCCCGTATCAGGGTCTGGTGTACCGGCTACCGTTACGTGTAAGCTATAGTTGTGCCCATGCCAATTCTTATTGGCACATTTTCCAAAAACTTCAATGTTTTTATCTTCTGTCCAGTGATTTACCCACAACTTATGTGCTGCATTGAATCTCTCTATTCTTGTTAAATATACTTTTGCCATATGTTTTCAGTATTCAAAAAGTGGTCAAAATTAATATTTATTACCCATGTATTTGACAATAGTGTACTAATTATCATTAAATAAAAGGTTAACCTTAATAAATGTGGTTCAAATTATTTTATTTATGCTGTTATATTTAATATTTTAAGGGGCGATACCGGTGTATTAATGTGTGGTATGCATTACATTATGGCAATTATGCATCTGTATATTTTTATAACATATAGCTTTACATAATTTAAAATTTATGATAAACAATTAATAATGGTGTCGCAACTTGTCTTTGAAAAAATTCACTATCTTTGCACACCACTATAAAAAATTTATTCACCACTATATGGAGTCAGGATATGATATATTGCTTCAAAAAAGAAAATGGAGAACTCCAGGAAATAAAAGATCCAAAGGATGCAGTTTGGATCAATATGTATCCGCCATTTGAGCATGGTGAGCTAGACAAGATTTCAGAAGACTTAGCTATTCCCCTTGATTTTTTGACCGATTCTGTCGATATTGACGAAAGATCAAGGTATGAAAAAGATGAAGATACCATTCTAATGCTGATCAGCAGCCCCATTCTAAATGATGACGACAAAGAAAACGAGGCCATCTACCTTACTATTCCAGTAGGCATAATATTGACTGACAATAAAATAATCACAATCACTTCGAAAGAAAACCCCATTCTTGAAAAGTTTATGGACGACAAAATCAAAAATTTTGATCCAAATGACAGAAAAATGTTTGTCTTGCAAATTTTTGAGCAAAACGTATATCGATTCCTTGAGTGTTTAAAGAAATTGAATCTTAAGCGAAATTTGATCGAGCAAGTATTGTACAACTCTAGCAGAAATGAAGAATTGCAACAATTGCTAAGAATAGAAAAATCGCTTGTGTATTTTGTTAACTCTCTCAATGCTAACGAGTTATTGAAATTAAAAATAAAACGAACGGATTTGCTAAAAATTGCAAATGAAGAAAACCACGCTGATTTATTTGAAGACATCATTATTGACAACGGCCAGGCATTGGGTATGTCCAACGTTTATACCAACATCCTAAGTGGAACGATGGAAGCTTATGCTTCAATAGTGAGCAATAATATGAATATCTTTATACACCGGCTTACTTTGATCACAATCATATTGATGGTTCCTACATTGGTAGCGAGTTTCTATGGTATGAATCTCACCTATCTCCCATTTCATGACAGCCGATATGCTTTCCCTTTTATCATTCTGTTTTCTGTTGTTTTAGGCTTCGGTTTGATTTGGTTTTTCAGGTCAAAACAGCGTTTTTAAGAAGATTATTTCTGTATTTTAACGATTAAAACGATTAAAGTGGCTATTCTGCCTAAAGTGGGATTTGAGAATAAAAATGTGGAAAACTTTACATATAAAAATCTTTAATATGTTATCAATTGAAATAGGATAGTAAATTTGGTTTACAAATAATTAAAATGTTTAAACATTTGTTTTTCAGTAGATTATACACAAACATTGCTTGTTTCATACAATTTGAGAATCTTAACATATTTAATAAACTATTAATATATTGAAATAGTGATATTTACATTTTTTATCCACATAATGTGGAAAACTTTAAAATAGAATAAAATAAAAGTCAATAAAAAACAGCGTTATTTGTAGCATCATTGAGACCAACTAATAAGAGTGCTGCTCTTTTACAAACCAATCTCCTTGTATATTCCAAAACAGTATTAACCAAAACCGTATATATTAATTAAAAAATAAATTGTTTTTTTATTTAATATATTTCTATCTATAAAAGATAGATTGTATTTTTGTCGCCCTAAGAAAATCATATGTGTTTTTTTTAGATATAAACAAATGAACCGTAATAGTCAACATAAGAA
>JAYUTD010000426.1:0-3438 GCA_043755305.1 Saprospiraceae bacterium | reverse complement strand
TTGTAATAAAAGGTCTGCTATGCCTGTTGCTGCGGAACCTGCACCTAAAAACATAATTTTGTTTTCTACAAACGGGATATGGGTAATTTTAGAAGAGGCCACTACACCTGCCATGGCAACAGACGCTGTGCCCTGAATATCATCATTGAAGCATAGCACTTCATGCTGGTATTTATTTAATATAGCATAGGCCATTGGTGTCAGAAAATCTTCAAATTGGATTAGAGCTTTAGGATACTTCTTTTGAACACCCTGAATAAATTCATCTACTATTGAAAAATAATTTTCTCCTGTCAACCTTGGATGTGGATAGCCAAGGTACAATAGATCATTTCTCAATAGTTCATTGTTGGTGCCAAGGTCCAATACGATAGGCATACATTGTGCAGGATTGATACCAGCACCAGCAGTATAAAGGGAAAGTTTACCAATCGAAATACCGATGCCGTTGACACCTAAATCACCCAAACCAAGTATGCGGCTTCCATCCGTAACCACTATAATTCTTATATCCTCTTCCGGCCAGTTGTTTAGTAATTTTGATACATCTCCTTTGTCTTCCGGTGTGATGTAAAAACCTTTGTCAATTCTGTATATGTGCGAAAATCTCATGCATACTTCCCCAACCGTAGGAGTATAAATGATAGGAAGAAGCTCTTCAAGATGGTTCATGATTATATGGTAATACAATCGTTCATTTCTGTCTTGTAGCGCAGAAAGAAAAATATATTTTTCTATGTTTGCACTCTTGGTTCTTAGGTTGGCCATAACCCTTTGGGTCTGGATGTCTTGCCCTATTATTGAATTAGGAAGCAAACCTCTTAATCCAAAATTCTCTCTTTCTTCTTTAGTAAATGCAGTGGACTTACTCAGTTTTTTATCTCGCAGTACTTCTACTCCTTTTTTTTGCATAAAGTATTTTGTTTTTTTAACAGCGCAAAAATGCTTTAATTTTTCCGCATTTTTTCTATTTTAATCTGAAATATTAGTAGTTATCGGCCAGATAAACAATATAATATTTGGCATATCGGACAATATATAGTATCAATGGGCATAATTTATCTAATGTCTCATTAGGCTAAATATTCTTTTACGACCTGTAAAATTTCATCTCCATATTTTTTTAACTTATGGTCACCAATACCGGGCACTTCACTGAGATCAACAAGGCTTAAAGGCTGGTGGCTGGAGATGGTTTCAAGGGTGCTATCATGCATGATAATGTAGGGCGGCATACCTAGTTCCTTGGCTTTAAAAAGCCGCCAGGATTTTAGTTTACCAAGCAAGGAATTATCGACAGGACCATATTCTTTTTTGACGTTTGTCTTTTTTTCTATAGGCAATTTTTCCTCTGTTTTGGGCTTGATAATATTGGAAATGAGATTGACTTTCAACTCGCCTGACAATACACTTTTGGAAAAAGGAGTTGTCTTTAATTTATAGTAATCAGAAAATGCTATTGAAATTAAGCCTTGATTTATCATTTGGGTGATGAATGATTTCCATTCCAAGGCAAATCGATCCCGACCTGCACCAAATGTTTTTATTTTATCATACCCTTTGTCAATAACATCCTTTTTATGTGAACCCCTTAGAATATCTATCACCATATTCATAGATATCTGTTCATTTGTCCTTACGATTGCTGACAATGCCTTTTGTGCCAATTCCGTTCCATCAAAAGTATCTTTTGGTTGCAGGCAATTGTCACAATGGTTACAGGGATGTTGACGGTATTCGCCAAAATAATTAAGCAATAAATTGGTGCGGCAATTCTGCGTGTTGGCACATTCCCACATGCGGTCCAACTTTGCATATTGTACTTCTCTAAACTCTTCTGTACTTTCACTATCTTTTATAAATTCTTTGAGCATTTCATAGTCCATGAAATTATAAAACATCAATGCTTCTGAAGGCAAGCCGTCCCTGCCTGCACGACCGATTTCCTGGTAATATGCTTCAATGTTTTTTGGCATATTGTAATGCACGATCCATCGGATATTGCTCTTATCTATGCCCATGCTAAAGGCCACTGTAGCGCATATAATTTGTAAATCATCATTTATAAAATCTTCCTGGACCTTGGATCTCTGCTCTTGGGCCATGCCGGCATGGTAGTAGTCTGTTTTAATACCTCTGTTCTTTAACGACTCACACACGGTTTCGGTAGATTTTCTGCTCATGCAATAAATGATTCCACTCTTGCCATAGTTTCTTCTAATAAGGGCTTCAATAGTATCTATTCTTTTATTGGCAGGGCTTGCACTCAATGTGATGTTTTTTCTTTCGAAACTACTAATGAATATTTTAGGATCTTTTAAGTGTAATTGTTGACAGATATCTTGTTGAGTAGAAGCATCAGCAGTGGCGGTCAATGCAATAAATGGTATGTCAATAAACGCATCACGTAATCTCGCAAGGTTGAGGTACTCAGGCCTGAAATCATTGCCCCACATGGATACACAATGGGCTTCATCCACTGCGACCAAATCTATTTTTAGCCTTGACAAAAATGTCTGGCATGCTTTATTGCCAATTTTTTCGGGTGAGATGTACAGCATTTTTATTTTCCCTTCATATGCATCATTTTCTATTTTAGCAATATCAGAATGGCTTGCATGACTATTGTAGGCTGCTGCTGATACACCAAGTGCGGTAAGTGCATTCACCTGGTCTTTCATCAATGCAATAAGAGGAGATACAACTATAGTAAGCCCAGGCATAGCAAGTGCCGGAATCTGATAGCACAGTGACTTGCCACCTCCGGTAGGCATTATGACAAGTGCATCTTTCTTATTAATCACATAATTAATAATTTCTTCTTGGGGATACCTAAATGAATCATAGCCAAATGTTGACTTTAACAGGTGTTGGATATTCTTTTTCATATACTTTAATAGCACATTAGGGCATTTACAAAAATACACATTCCATTAAAGATTTCAAAAACAAAATTTGGAATTAATTTATTCTTCAAGAGTCAGGTCACTAAAAGCAATAGAGCGCTTTTGTGGGGATAGGATTTCTATATCTACACAAAGTACTTTTTCGTCAAATATCAATCCTTCTATACATTGTGGCCATTCGATAAAGCAAGAGTTGCCAGAATAGATATATTCATCTATGCCTATTTCAATAGCTTCGTCTAAGCTTTTTAGGCGGTATAGATCTATATGGTAAATTATACCGGTTGGTGTTTCATATTCATTTACTACAGAAAAGGTAGGACTTGATGACTCTTGCTTAACATTAAGTTGTTTACAGATTTCTTTTATCAAAGTTGTTTTTCCTGCTCCGACTTCACCATAAAATAGGATGATAGAATAAAATTGAAGCTGAGCAATTATTTCTTTTGCTATGGCAGAAGTCTCTTTAAGTGAGTATTCCCTTGATTTCATTTTTGGTAAATTATAATTCTATTTCAGATGGATGCCAAAA
>JAYUTD010000425.1:0-3438 GCA_043755305.1 Saprospiraceae bacterium | reverse complement strand
AAAGATGGAGTTGCTGAAAATTCTGGAATAAGCTTATTTCCAAATCCTACTGCAGGAGATGTCACCCTAAGATTCAATGGCACCGTACCTACTTCTGGTCAAGTGTATATTATGGATATGACTGGTAAAATCGTCAATCGACTACCTTTGACTACTCGCAACAATGAGCAAACTATCTCTCTAGCCACCTATAGCTCAGGTGTGTATCTGCTTAGAATTGTAGATGGGAATGGTGCGGCCTTTTATAAAAAAGTAATAAAGATAGAATAGCGTTAAGGTTTGATAATTTATAAATATTTATTAAGACATCAGAAGGCATAGGGATATGCTTTCTGGTGTTTTTTATTGATTAAAAAAACAGATTTCTTTAAAAAAATCCACACCTACAATTTACTTCCCATCCGTATTCACCATTATTGACTTATTGTAAAATGCTCTCTTCGTTGTGTTATTGAGACTTGCATTGCGTCATGTTGTAAGCCAGAAAAAAACAATGACAATGAAGACCATTTCGGTGCATGCTAGACTATATGTTGTATTCTTGTAGCATTTCATGAAGATGCCTTTTGCATTTTGTTTAGTAGCTTAGTAACATGTATATAAGGTAATAGTATTTCCTTCTTGCCCATCCTTTATTGATTCAATCCATTTTGAATTCGATTGAGCAAAAAAATCATATAATTACCTATGCAAGCAAACATTTGGGGTTATTTGCTTTAGTTAAAATTACTCGATTATCCTTTGGAAGAGTTATGTTTGCTGAAATGTACCCATTTAAGTGTATATATTACATATCTATCGGAAAAATTCCTATATTTGACTAATATAGGAATATTATTTGTTCAAAGAGTAAGTATAACACATATTATTTGAGCACGTCTATATTTTTAAAAAGTTTAAATGGTTTTAAAATGCAAACAAAAATAGCCACCTTTCTTGCGATCATACTATGCACAATTGCAATGAATGCCAATGCCCAAACGGTGGAAGTGCAAGGCCAATTGAAAATTACCACGGTCAATCTAAACAATGCAGCCAATGATATAATTATAAGTAATCCGGATGGCACTTTAGGAAAGAGAACTGCGGCTACAATAATGGAAGTTCCGGGTACTGCCATCGGAGATATGAAATTTTGGAATGGTTCAACCTGGGTTTTACTGCCTCCGGGTACTCAGGGCCAGACTTTAAAGCTTTCCCCTTCCAATCTTCCCCTATGGCAAAATGCGGGTAAGACCTACATTATTTTAAAGGGCAACATCACCAATGCACAAGCAGCCACTCAAATCGCTAATGAGCTTGGGACTAACACCCAGTTTGTGTGGGTCCAAAATACAACGGTATTGACCACACTCGACTTAAGTGCTGTTGCCAACTTAATTGAATTGAGAATCACCGCCAATAATGTGCTAAATAATGTAAACCTAGATGGACTCACAAATGTGGTGAATACCATTGACATTCTAGACAATCCAAGCCTGAGCACTCTATCAATGCCAGCTTTGGCTACGAACAGTGCAGCTTTTTATTGTCAAAACAATGTTGCTTTAACTACGATATCACTGCCAACACTGGCGGTAAACAGTGGCACATTTCAATGCATTGGAAATACAGCATTGACCACATTTCCACTGCCAGCTTTGACTACTAATAGTGGAACGTTTGGCTGCCAATCAAATTCAAACTTAACCGCATTTCTGCTGCCAGCTTTGACTACAAATAGTGGATCTTTTTTTTGCCAAAATAATGCAGTTTTAGCCACAGTATCGTTGCCAGTTTTGACTACAAATAGTGGATCATTATATTGCCCAAATAATACAGCGTTGACCTCTTTCTCATTGCCAGCTTTCACAACAAATAGTGGTACTTTTTTTTGCCAATTTAATGCAACTTTAACCTCTTTATCTTTGCCAGTATTTACCACAAACAGTGGAACCATTATTTGCCAAGGTAATACAGCTTTAGCTTCTTTATCATTGCCAGTTTTAACAATAAGTGGAACATTTTATTGTCAAAATAATGCAGCATTAACCACATTATCATTGCCAGCTTTGGCTACAATTAATGGAGTTAATGGATTTAATTGTAATGGCAATACAATGTTAACTTCTTTATCATTGCCGGCTTTGACTACAACAAGTGTATTTAAGTGTTATAGCAATGCAGTTTTAACAGCTTTGACATTGCCAGCTTTGGCTACAATTAGTGGCAGTGATGGCTTTCATTGCTACAGCAATGGACTTTTAACTACCCTATCATTGCCTGCGCTAGCTTCTGTTACTGCCATCAATGGATTTAATTGTTACAGCAATTCAATGCTAACAACTTTATCTTTGCCAGCATTAGCAACATACAGTTTTACTTCTTTCAATGGCTACAGCAATAAATTTCCAAGCACTCAGATCAATGCACTATTGGCCACATTTGTAGCTTTAGGGGTCACACCGCTCAATAACATTAAGTTAAATACTCAAACACCACCAGCGCCGCCAACAGGACAAGGCATCATAGATAAAGCTGCTTTGATCACTCTAGGGAAAACGGTATTGACGGATTAAATTTGAGTATGTCGTGGTACCAAGAAGAATTATTTCGAATAGCTATTGGAGTGAGTAGCATTTGGAGTAAAAACCATACTCTAGGGCCTGGTAGCCTATTTATAAAGTGGAAAAATTTAAACAACTTCCGCAAGTTAAATTTATTGAATGTACTATTGGATGCGGCCTCTCAAAACATGGAAATCAAATTACCCCATTGATCAATTTATTTTTCCAAAGCCACAAAACCAAATCCCACTCCATCAAACAAGCCCATATCCGACAATTTGAGACTGGGTATCACCAGCAATGCCATGAAAGACAAACTCATAAAAGGTGAAGTCAATATACTGCCTAATACTTCTTTTGAAAACAGGTCTATAGTGGTATATTTTTCTGCTACGAGGTAGCCATCTTCAATACTCATCAACCCTGCGACCGGCAAAGGCAATATTTTTATAGTCGCACCATATGCAGCAGATATGCCACCTTGATTTTTCACTATTTCATTTATAGCATCAACGATGTCTTCATCATTGGTACCTACCGCAATAATATTGTGCGAATCATGCGCTACTGATGAAGCAATAGCACCCTTGGTTAGTCCAAATCCATGAATAAAAGCTATGGCTGGTGGAGACGGGTGGTATCTGTTGTATACTACGAGTTTCAATATATCCTGTTTTGTATCGCTGATGATTTCATTGCTGCTGAGTGCAGGTTTTGCAAATATTTCATTAGTGATCAATTGGCCATTGAGCACCTCAATCACCCTTATTTGAGACTGTTTATTGGTAACATATTTTTTCAAATCGTCTACATAAATAGGTGAGGTGTTAAAATTGTTGATTGCTTTACTAGGAGAGTAGTTTAAAAGTGTTTTTCCTTCCGCAGCAACCAA
>JAYUTD010000424.1:0-3446 GCA_043755305.1 Saprospiraceae bacterium | reverse complement strand
GTACTATGGCTGGAATAATGTGGATATGAGTGGTCTGCCATCTGGTAGCTATATCTATAAAGTGATGGATGGACGCAAAAAAATAGGTGAGGGGAAGGCGGTGAAGATGTAATCATCAAATAATTTGAATGATCGAATCTATTGAATCTTTTTAATAATCGAATCTATTGAATAATCGAATGATAGGAATAATTGTTAAGGAGCAGGATTCGGTACTGAAATATGTATCTCTTCAATTCTTGTTTCAATCTCATCGTTTAATTTTACATTGAAAGCATCCATATTTTCTTTGAGCTGTACCATATTGGTAGCTCCAATGATGGTAGAAGTAACGAAATGCCTCGAATAGACATAAGCCAAAGCCATTTGAGTCAGACTGAGCCCATGTTGTTCAGCAATTTCTAGGTATTGGGCAGTGGCCTCTTTTGACAATGGTCCATTGTATCTGGATAACCTTTTAAATTTATTGATCCTGTCATTCGGTGTATCAGTACCTTTGTGAAATTTTCCTGAAAGTAATCCAAATGCTAAAGGTGAGTAGGCAAGCATAGAAATTTGTTCTCTAACCACCATTTCTGCCAGTCCTATTTCAAATGTTCGGTTGAGTAGATTGTATGGATTTTGTATGGAGATTGGTCTTGAAGTACCTTGTTTATCTGCGATGCTGCAAGTTCTCATGACTCCCCAAGGCGTCTCATTGCTCAAACCCCAATGTCTTATTTTACCTTGTATTTTAAGTGCTTCCAGTGCATTCAAAGTCTCTTCAAAATTGTCTATCCACACTTCATCATGGGTGGTATATCCGAGTTTGCCAAAAAAATTGGTGTTTCTTTCAGGCCAATGCAATTGGTAGATATCAATATAGTCAGTCTGAAGCCTACGTAAGGTTTTATCTATGGCATCCAATATTCTCTCTCTGCTAAAACCTAAATTGGGAGCGATATAGTTGAATATTGGCGCAGGGCCTGTTACTTTTGATGCAAGAATAATATTGCTGCGCTTAGCCTTGTTTTTTGAAATCCACGTACCCACTATTGATTCTGTGCTGCCTTGGGTTTCCGCTCTGCCTGGCACAGCGTACATTTCTGCGGTATCAATAAAATTGATGCCTTGTTCCAATGCATAATCGATTTGTGCATGTCCTTCGACTTCTGTATTCTGCTCTCCAAATGTCATGGTGCCAAGGCATATTTTACTAATCCGTAAATCGGTTAATCCTAAGTTTGTATATTGCATAGTGTGGTTTAAATATGGTTAGCTATAGCATAAATTTATCAGATCAAAAGTGCTGGTAAAATTCTTTGGTCAGCGTTACAAATTCTGGTGAATAGGTTATGCCATCTTCCTGCTTGATCAAAAGTTCAGATTTAATGGTTTTCTTTTTTTCTTTGCTGAGATTGATTAATAAACGTTCGATTGGTTTATCTGACTTATGCCTTACCTCAGTACACTCAGTAAGATGCAGGTTGCTTCTTTCAGCCAATTCAATAAATCTTAAACCCTCAATGTAAGGAAGGATTAAAGCAAAATTACCAACAGGTGTCAACAAATTAGTTACTGCGTTAAGTAAGTCCCCATGAGGCAATTTGATGGTATGCCTCACATTGGCTTTGTTTTCATTAGCTGAAAAAGTACCTCCCGTGAAAAATGGCGGGTTGCTTATGATAAGATCGTATTTATTCAAAGATGTAGTTGCGTAATCTTGTATAGACGTATGGATTATAGTTACATTGTCCTTAAAAATAGAGTTTGCAACATTGTCAGCTGCTTCTTTGCATGAATTGTCATCTATATCAATGCCAATGATTTGTCCGGCTTCATTGCGTTGGGCTATCATCAGTGCTATAACTCCTGTGCCGGTGCCGATGTCGAGAATTTTTTTGGTGTTTCCTACCTTGGCCCATGCGCCAAGAATAACACCATCTGTATTGACCTTCATCGTACAGATCTCTTGTTTTATGGTAAATTTTTTAAATGAAAATGCGTTAGTCGGCTTCACAGAAATCATAAATTCATAATTTTTCGTGAATAGATTTTACCTTTGTGTTCAATAATTAAAACATATAATCCACATGGTATGGTGTATAAATTACAATAGTTGTTAGTGGAATTTAGAATGCCTTGATCAAATACGCGGCCATAATTGTCAGCCAAATAATATTTGCATCCCAATAATTTCTCACCAATGGATACATTTAAGACCTGATTGTTGAAAGAAGCTTTAATGGTATTTTGATCCACTGCTTCTTCTATGGAAGTTGTGCCCTGATTCCACCAATAATACATTGCTCTCTTATATAAATTTGTAATTCCATAGTCTTGAATTATCAACAGGTTCTCATCATTTTTGGTTTCGGCAGTAAAAGTCCAGTTGTGCGAGCCTGTAATTAGTATAGGATTGGAAGTAGGAAATTCTGCGTCAATCATAGCCATTTTATAATGGTATATTTGATTGGAAGGGTCTTTTATAATTTTTGCACCTGCTGCTTTCAATGCATCAATCACACTTTTGCTACTTTCCTCATCGTCAATGATTCCGTTGACCTTGACCCCTGATGCAACATTGTCAATAACTTGATTTTTAAGTTCGTTGTAGGTAAAAATAAACAAACTTAAATCCAGGGTATTGGTGGCTGTTTTTAATTTGTTTTTGATCTTAGTGCTTGTGTTATCGCTTGGTGAAAAGTAGCATTCTACAGGGATGCCACCAATATTGAAAATGTGAGGTGTATTGTCCGTCTTATTGCTACTAAATTTAGATTTAACTAAGTCAGGTTTTTCGGTTTTGCTTCCCCACATTTCTTCAAATTCTATGGTATACGCTTTGGCCAAGGCTTGGTCTTGGATAAACATAAGGTGGTTTGGGTCAGAAGTCATTTGAGTGGAAGTAAAATTCATAGAGCCGGTGACCACTGTTGCATTCATTGAAGTCTCACTATCAATAATGATAAACTTGTTATGCATCAGCCCATCGTCTTTGTCTTTCAATACCTCAAAAGGCAGACTGGATTGGAGTGCAGTATTGGATGTGCTGTTGTCTGCTATCGCCCTGATTCTTATGCCACGTTGCTTGGCATCTATCAGCGCATTGACGATGCTGGTTACATTGGTATTGTAGGCACAGTAATCAATGGATATTTTAGCCGATTTGATGAGATCGCGCAACGCTTTTTCAACTTCACTATAGCTTGTTCCATCAGGAATCAAGGCATTGCCAGCACCAGCCACTACTTCATGGTCAAAGAAGTGTTTTATTTCTCCTGTAGAGTTTGATTGAGTGATATAAATCCCTTTGTCAAATAAAACTCCGTTTCGCATGATTTTTATATCATATATACTTGCAGGTGTTAAACTATCGATGGTAAAATCCTGTCTTTCTGCTGTATTGACTGAGCCTAGTGATGTGTATTCATTTTCGTTTGGACCTTTGATGTAAAAATCAAATG
>JAYUTD010000423.1:0-8643 GCA_043755305.1 Saprospiraceae bacterium | reverse complement strand
AAGCTTCAACTGGTGTGTTTTTATATAAACCCAAGGACGATTACCGCATGTCTGGAGGTCAGGTCAAAGACTCAAAAACCGCCGGAAAAAATCAGGCAGCAGGAATAGATGTCTCTTACCACTTGGCTAACTTTGATGAAAAGAAAGACACCATGAGTTTAACTTTTTTTGAAGCAGATGGCGATACTATTATTACTTACTCAACCTTTAGTAAAGACAATAAATTGGAACCTAAAAAAGGAGCCAACCATTTTGTGTGGAATCTTGAATACGCTGCAGCCAAAAAATTTGATGGTATGATTTTGTGGTGGGCAAGTTTATCCGGTCCCAAGGCCATACCCGGGGAATACGCGGTGGAGTTGAATGCCAAAAATATAAAACAAAAACAAACTTTCAAAGTGCTGGCAAATCCATCGGGCGAGGGTAGTGCTGCAGATATCAAAGAACAATTTGATTTTGTAAAATCAATCAATGACAAAGTCGATGAGGCGCATAAAGCAATCATTGATATGCGAAGTTTGCGAGGTCAGTTTGATGAATACAAAAAGAAGACCGATGACAAGCAAATTGTGAAGCAGATAGCATTGACCGACTCATTGATGCTCGATGTAGAAAAAGCGATATACCAAACCAAGAACAAATCAAATCAGGACCCACTCAATTATCCAATCAAAATTACCAATAAGCTGAGTCATATCAATACACTGGCTACCATTAATACGGGGGATTACAAGCCGACAGCTTCCATGTACGAGGTGAGAGATGTCTTGCTTGGTGAGTTGAAGGTACAGATGGATAAGTGGGCAGCAATTAAGTTGAAAGCTATTCCGGATTTGAATAAGTTGATCAAAGACAAGAGCATTGATGCGTTTATGTTGAAGAAATTGTAATTGCTCTGCCGTTCTTTATCTTTTAATTAGCGAATTAGCGAATTAGCACATTTACTATTTCACCTTATTTGGAAATCCTCTCGCTTTCATCAAAGCAGCTATGCTTGGGTCTTTGCCTCTGAATGCTTTGTATCCTTCGGCTTCATCGACCGTACTTCCTACACTGAATACATGGTCAAGCAATCTCTTGCCTACTGCCTTATCGTAAGGGCCACCTGCTTCAGTAAATGCTTCATAGGCATCCGCACTATGGACGTCAGACCAAAGGTAGCTGTAATATCCGGCCGAGTAGCTATCGTCGGCGAAGATGTGTCCGAATTGTGGAGTGCGGTGTCTCATGACGATTTCTTTAGGCATACCCAAGGCGGCCAGTTCTTGTTTCTCAAAGGCATCGGCATCTATTTTCTGGTTGCTGGCAAGATGGAGCTTCATGTCCATGAGTGCGCTAGCCAGATACTCCACCGTATTGAATCCGCTATTAAATTTTGAAGCATTCTCTACTTTTTTAACCAGGGCTTGAGGTATGGGCTGACCTGTCTTGAAATGCAAAGCATACTTATTGAGAATTTCTGGGGTGTAAAGCCATCTTTCTAAAATCTGTGAAGGAAACTCTACATAGTCCGTGGCTACATTTGTTCCACTTAGTTTTGGATAGGTCACATTTGAACATAAGCCATGCAGTGCATGGCCAAACTCATGGAACAAAGTCTGCGCATCGTCAAATGAAACCAAAACTGGTTCTCCCGGCTTACCTTTAATGAAATTGGAGTTATTCGATACAATGGTTGTAACATCCCCATTGTTTTTACTTTGCTCTCTGTAAGCAATCATCCAGGCACCTGATCTTTTTCCTTCGCGAGCGTATGGATCGAAGTACCACATACCAATTTGTTTTTTAGTAGTCTTGTCACTTACTTTCCATACCCTGACATCTGGATGAAAGACAGGTACATCTTTTACTTCTGTAAAGTCAAAATTGAAAAGTTCGCCAGCCATCCAAAACATGCCTTCCCGCATTTTTTCCAATTGCATGTAAGGCTTCACTTCGTTTTCATCTATATCGTACTTTGCCTTTCGTACTTTTTCAGCATAATACCTGTAATCCCATGCTTCTATTTTGATGCCTGCTTTCTCCTGGTCTGCCAGTTTTTGCATATCACTTACTTCTTCTTTCACTCTAGCCACAGCTGGTTTCCACACAGCCTCCAGTAAATCCATTGCTTTTTTTGGGTCCTTTGCCATTTTGTTGCTGAGCCTCCAGTGGGCATGGGTCGGGAAGCCCAGTAATTTAGCTCTTTCCGCCCTTAATAATAAGATATCTGTAATCAGGGCATTATTGTCATTTGCATCGCCGTTGTCACCCCGTGATATAAACATGGTATAGGCTTTTTCCCGCAAAGCCCTGTTTGGGCAGTAGGTCAAAAATGGTTCAATGGATGATCTTGTATTTGTTAAAAGTCCGCCTTTTTTTCCTTTGTCCTTAGCCATCTCCATGGCGCCTTCTTTAACATTGTCTGGCAATGGGCTCAATTCTGCATCACTTAACTCTAAAAATTTGCCTTCATCTGCCAATAAATTTTGACTAAATTTGGTATTCAACGCGGCTAGTTTTTGATTGATTTCTGCAACCTTTTTCTTGTTTTCCGGACTCATCTTGGCACCATTGAATACAAGGTCATTGTAATACTTCCAGACCACTCTTTGTTGTTCTGTACTGAGGGTTGATTTTTCAGGGCTATTGTACACTGCTTCTATTCTTTTAAACAGCGCTTCATTTTGATTGAACCTATCGTAATAAGCGGCAATTTTTGGTTGCATTTCAGTATCGATGATTTGAAAATCCGGGGTGCTCATATTGGAACCCCATATGCTAAACAAAGTGTAAACTCGATTAAAAGTTTGCCCTGCCTTTTCCAATGCATTGATGGTATTTTCAAAATCAGGTGCTTCTGTATTCGAAGTTATTGTATTTAACTCGGATTCAGCTTCAGTCATTGCAGCCATAAGTGCAGACTTAAAATCACTTACTTTTATCTGGTTCAATGGAGGTACACCATTGTAGCCGCCGGTCCACGGTTCAAGCAGTACGTTTTTAGCTGAGTTGTCATTGCCGCCTGTCATAGTATTATCCTTTTTTTGTTTACAACACATTATTGACATGGCAGCTATAGTCAATAGTATACTGCTCATATGCCTCATTTGTCCCATGTTTTTATTATTTTGAAACCAAAGATAGGGATTATTCCCCATAATGGCTTATTGGGCAAATTGGGATTTATATTAAAGTAGAAAGATAAAGATTGAAAAAGACAGAATACCAATAGGAAAAACTGCTGTTAATATTAATTTAGATATAAAAAGTACAACTTATTGTATTAAAGTGTAATTTACATTCATTATTTAGTGGATGTCTTTCTACACAATTTAAATGACTTCCATGTAATTTTTTTATAGCTCTGTATAACCAATAATAAAAACCAATCCGCATAGATTGGTTTGGTTAAATCATGTGCTCATATAATTTTTTTTATCTTTTCGAAAAACGAGCCATAATTAAGGTTCTGAGGTAATAGCTCAGTTTTAATAAAGGTTTTGTCACGTTATTGTTTTAAAGTGTTATTAAATGTGTAAGTCTAAGCAATGAAGATTTTGTAACAATAGGGAAGTGCATGAGCATTAAAAAATTGCCACTTTGGTTTTGGATTTATGCTACTGCATGCATTTGGGTATTGTTGCTCGCATTAAGTAAAATATTTTTTAACATAACTTAATTTAACAAAATGAATCAATTTTCAATTTTCTGTAAGGCCAGTAAAGCCTTTCTTATTTTAGGCTTATGCCTTCTTTGCAGCTTCAATGTGTCGGCTCAAGCTGCTGCTGCTCCACCGGCCGGGCACCTTACTATGGTGTATATCAAAGTAGCGCCTAATAAAATAGCCGAATACCTTAAAATGGAAAAAGCCTATAAAAAACTTCATGCTGCTTCAAAAAAAGCGGGCA
Organism: Saprospiraceae bacterium; assembly: GCA_043755305.1. GTDB lineage: Bacteria > Bacteroidota > Bacteroidia > Chitinophagales > Saprospiraceae > JADKBO01. Next base: position 4,753 of record JAYUTD010000423.1, on the reverse strand, counting down.
ATCTGGACGATTGGTCTTTATGGGAAATCATTTCACCTTGGGGTGCGGACTGTGAGTACAACTATGTTGCCCACAACCGTTATACAACCGATGAGCAATATGCCAATTCAATAGAAGGTATAGGCAATCCTAAATGGAAATCTTTATTGACTCCGGCAGAAGTTGCCTTAGTGAATCGAACCGATGAAATCAGAACGGTCGTCAAAGTCGAAGTTTATTCTCTTGCAGAGTCTATAATGCCTGAAGGTTGGAGTAAAAAGGGCAAAATTGCCGTGTTTAATTATTTCGCCAATGGGGAAGGCAAGACCCTTGCTGACCATATAAAAACGGAGAAAGACATTTGGATGCCTATACACACTGCTCGTATTAATGATGGTAAAATGACCGCTTGGTGGTTATTGTCCAAGGAGCTTCCATTTGGTTCATCGATGCCGTACAATTCAATTAGTGTAGATTTGTATGCCGACATGAAGTCTTACCTTGCCAATTGGGACGAATCATATGTAAAAAAAGTACACCCATCAAAAAATGTAGATGATATGATGAAACAAACCAGAGAAACCACCGACCTTGTAAAAGGAGAATTGCGTATGGTTATTGACAGGTTGAATTGGTAGATACAGAAATCTAATCGATTTTAAAGAATAAAAAACATCAGTTTGGTTGTGGCTTCGTGTTGCAACCAGACTGTTTTTTTATTCAAAAAGATGTACAAATTATTTGATTGAGCTTTTAAACGAAACCGACTGCCAATAATTTCCGGATCAGAAAATGGTTTGATTTAGATTAATTCATTAATAGCTACAACTTATTATTGCTGAAACAAAAAAAAACCTAAACCAGCCAGAGTCTTTTCGATGTAATGTTTTTGTCGAAGCGGAACTGACTTAGGGATAGTGTCAATGTGCGACTACAAATTTACTACTGAAGTGATTTGATTTAAAGCTGCCGGTTAAAAAATACATACCATTTGGAAGATGGCCTATACTCAACTGTTGTTTTGATTTGTAATCTTTAGTATATAACCTCAATTGGCCACTAACATCGTAGATGGAGACCTCCTCAAGGTCTTTGTCTACCACTATTTCCTGACAAGCGGGAGAAGGAAATATGCTAAGGCTCAATGGACCTGTGACTTTCTCTATTGTGGGTGTAGAAAGACCCGTATGTACCCTAAACCATTGAGTGGAATTGTCTTCTGTGATGGCAGTGAAGTAAACCCAGTTTTTATACTTTATGTAATTAGTGGGATGACTTGATGGTGCACCCGGATTGATATCAACTGCCGATGTAATGCTGGGAATATCTATGTCAAGTATGCCGGGTTCATACCCTTTATCACTAAGAGTATTAAGCAAGATTTGATGATTGTTTAAATTATAAGCTTTAAATAAGTATCTAAAATTACCATTGATGTTAGTGATCTCAACTTTATTTGAAATGAATGTGTTAAGGTCTATCTTTGTCAATGAAAAAATTTTATTGCCTGTGACGAAAATTGCAAAGCTATCGTTCAAACTGCTTACCCTTAAATTTTGTAAGGGTTCACTAAATAATTTTACTAAAGGTCGGAAAGCCTCATAAAGCAAATAATGGATACCTGAACTGTCTTTCAAGCTTACAATAAATTTATTTTTATTGGCATTCAGCAAAGACAATTGATCGTTTTGGTCTATTTCAGGAACATCGGTTTTTACCAGATCATTTGATACTATGAAAGAATGCTTTGGATCTATAAATGCCATGATGATAAGAGGGCTATCAGAGTCTCTGGCAGAGTATGTATAGGTTCCCGGGCCATAATATATAGTACTTATTTCTTTGTTTTTTTTCAATAACCTTATACGACTTTTGTCAGCACCTATGGCTTTGTCTATTATATAATATGACCCGTCATACCCTGCTATAATATTTTGGATAGGGTCTATTTTTATGTCAATTAAATCAATATTATTTGTTTCAAAATCTATTAAATAGAGTTTTTTCCCGTATTGATAGTATATGGCATTGTTGCCATTTTCAATTAAACCATAAGTGGAGATATATTCCAAATTGTTAGTACTGAATACTTTGTTGGTTTTCAAGTCAAAGAATTCTAAACTGGCAGGATTGGAGGTAGTTTCTTTTTTATAAAATATAAACGGACCAACACCAAGTAAACTATTGGCGACTTTAGTCTTTAATACTAAGCTATCCGTATTTCCTGATTGACTATCAAAAATTTTAAATACAATTTTTTTACTATCTGCTTCTGCAAATGCAATTTTATTCTTATAAACGGCTGTGGGTTTTTCAAAATTATATGACTGCAATTTTGAAATATTATTGAAAGAGGCCTCCAATCTACAGTCATCAAGCATAGAATATAATCCAAAATTGCACGTAAAGAATAATCTTTGCGCTTCGGGAATCAGCTTACCGATGCTATGGACTCCAAGATTAATCCTAAAATCCAGGTTTTCGATTAATGAAAAGCTTAAATCATTTTTCAAAAACATTAGTGATGGCAGTTCATCGTAAATATTGCTTGCCAAAACCAAGTCTTCACCATAAAAGTAGCCCAGAGCGACGGATTTATTTGTGTAGAGTGCATAAGGACTAGGCTTTGATATACTATTGTCTTCGAGATTAATCTTTAATAAAAATTGATTTGACGACCAAAAGGAAGTATTGACGCCAACGCAATACATAGAATTAAGATGCACGAAAGGAGTGTATGTTTGTATTCTGCTGATTTCTCTTACTGGTATTGCTGTGTTATTTCTATGGTTGATTATATAATATAGTCCTTCGTCTAGACCATCAGCAGGGTGTGTACCGTAGTATCCAAATATACTGACGTCTTTCTCTGCATATTCATTGGGGATAAACTCAAAGTTGTATGCAAAGGATTCCCTTTCTGCCGTTTTAAATGTCAAATCGATAGAACAGGTATTGACATCATATACGATGACACTATCAATTCTTGGAGTATAGTATTTTGTTTCAGTGATGAGAATGGCTTTATTTCCATTCAAGGCCAAATGTTTTAAATTTTTTGTTGGCAAAATACAATGGGTATTTTTGGCAGTTAAATTTTTATCAATTTTCCATAAAGTATTGCTTTTGTCCAAAAAATTGAAAGAACTATCCTGAGGAGAGTAAGAAAAATAATTTACTCCATTTGCAGCTTCATAAATGAGTGAATCAGCTTCAGTGTCGACATCATAAAGGAAGATGTTTTTTGAGGATGCTATAGATGCTATTTTATTTTTCAGATGAATCAATGGCACTCTATTATCTGCTAAGGTTAATTTGGAAACCTCCCGGGTATCCAGATCCAATATATACTTAATGCGATTGCTGCTAAATGAAGGGGTAAAAGTGAATTTTCTGTTGAATACCTCAATTGGTTCAATATCATAGTAATTATTGGAAGATAAATCATATTCATCCAGCAATTGCGCTTTCTTGATATCAATGATTTGCAAACCATTTCCGTAAAAACGGTACAAAATACCATCTACTATTCTAAACCAGGACCGGTTTTGTGAAATTGAATAATAGCTATCCAAGTTGCCCGATAATTTTTTGATGGCTCCATGGTACATCAATTTTTCATTTTCAAGCCTGTAGATTATCAATGAGTCTTTTATTTTCAATACATATTGTACACTGTCTATGACAGTAAACCCTATTTTTCTGAATACATCCGTAGGTTCAGTGTTGCCATAATTTTTGACATCGGACACTTGTTCCTGCGCAAAGCTGCAAAATGGTAAAAAGAAAAGCAACAAAAGAAACTTATACATAATGGGTGTTTGAAAGTGGTAAAGAGAATTGTTAAATTATTTTACTTAACAAATATAAACAAAAATTTTGCAAACTCCGAAAAGTGTGTTAGCAATAATTTGAAAGATTCAATTTATTTATTGAGGTTTTAATACACTCAATTCAAGAGAAGGAATGGATTGAAAAAATAGGTATTATTTTGGAAATTAAAGTTGAATCAAGTGTGCAATTGCTCCTAAAGGGCTTTTGCTTAGAATAATGATTTAAAATATGAATCAAAATTATTCTGAGATTCTTTTATGTAAATCCATTCTTTCATGCAAAATTCTTATAATTATTATGGTTGAACTTTCCACAACTTTGTAAAATATGATGTGAGACTTTACATTTAAGCCAAGATAGCCTTTGCGAGTATTTTCATAACTCTTTCCAATATACGGATTTTTAGCAATTTCATTAAAGCTTTTCACTAAGATTTCAAAATACTTGTCTGCTTGAAACTGCGACCATTTTTTGAAAGTATATTCCCATATTTCGATTAAGTCATATTGGGCTTCATTAGATACTTTAAGGTTCATCAAATTTGATGTTTTTTGTGGAGTTTTTTAAGCAACAATTCCGGGTCAAAGTCTTGTACAAGGCCACTTCTCTCTCCTTTTTCTAAAGCCTGATTTAGGGCAACAATTCTTTTTTCCTGATCTTCAAGCAGCCTCAATCCGGCCCTAACCACCTCGCTGGCATTTTGGTACCTTCCGGTATTTACAGATGATGAAATAAAATTCTCAAAGTGTTCTCCTAAAGAAATCGATGTATTTCTGCCCATGGCTATCTTATTTCATGCAAAGTTACCAATACTTGGTAACTATATCAAAATTTTGGTATATTTTGATAAAAAAACTGAGCAATGAGGTAGAAATTTATTTGTCGGTTAATACAAGACTTTTTAAATATAAATTGCCCCTTATGCTTTCAAAGCATCCTC
>JAYUTD010000422.1:0-3448 GCA_043755305.1 Saprospiraceae bacterium | reverse complement strand
TGAAAAAGTTACCGGCTTCCAGTCTGGAGCAATGGTGTGACATTGTTTGCAATCTGTGGAAAAATTCAGCAGAATATGATTTGGATTGGTGGTTGCATTATAATTTGTTTGATGGCATGCAATACAATCCGCTGATGCAAGGGTATAGTCATTCACATTATGACAAGCTGCACAATCTGTAATAGCATGGCCTTGCTCCAATGGGAAAAAACTGTGGTCTACAATGTTTGTATTCCAATCTGTTGTCAAGGTATTGTGACAAGTAGAACAATCATTGGAGAAACCATTTTTCACATGATCCGGGTGTTTGGCAGATTGAAAATCAGTGTTGTGGCAGTTGATACATTCAAGTCCGGTAGGATTGAATCGTATATTGGTTTCGGCCTGATGGCATTGCTTACAATCTACAGTGGCATGCACGCCAATCAATGGAAAAGAGGTTTTCTCGTGCATAGCTGTAATGTTTTCTACCACCCATGATTTTGCTGTGTGACACCTTGCGCAATCACTGCCGACTGTTTGATTGTGCATATCGGTATGACATGAAATACATGCCGATTCTACTTTTTTGAATTCCAGTGAAGTATGACAAGACCTGCATTCTAAGTCTACATGTTGTCCTTCGAGGGGAAAAGCTGTTTTGGCATGGTCAAATTTTGAAGTCTTAGCACTAAAAGCCCAACTCTCCGGACTATGGCATTGAGCGCAATCTATAGCAAAGTCCCGGCCATGTGGTGATTGGCCAAGAAGCATTGTACTATACAATGCCAAACTTATTACTATTGATGACAGTCTATACATTCAAATTTCGACATTTTATATTTTCTTACCTCTTTACCGTCTACAATTGATACATCTCTATGACATTTAACGCATTCAACGCCAACATGCCCACCCTGAAGTGGAAAATTTGTGTTGTCATGATTAAAATTTGTATTGTCCCAGCTTTCAAAACCATGGCACCTATTGCAATTGGTCAAGCCATCTTTTTCAAATTGGTTACCATGCACATTAATATGACAATGAACGCAATCTTTATTTAGTTCCGCAAAGGTCTGTTTTATTGGATTGACAGTTTTATCTATGTGACATTGACTGCAAGCTATTGTAGCATGTTTTCCAAGTAGTTGAAAGGCAGTCTGGCCATGATCAAATTTTACTGTATTCCATGCATCGGTAGAATGGCATTGCTCGCATGACGATGCGGCATAATATTTTTTATCAATAAATCCATCATGTATGTCTTTGTGGCAATCTATACAAGCACTGCCTATATTTTTAAACACCCATTTGTCTTGCTTAAAATGGCAGGCAAAGCATGCGGTAGCCTGATGGGCTCCAGTCAATTTGAATTTGGATTGATCGTGTTGTTCCAATGTAAATAGCGATGGGCTAAATCCATCGGTTGTGTGACAGCTGGCACAATCCGGATACTTCTCCATACTGGAAACAAAATCATTGTTGTGGTAGTCACTATGACAAGCATTGCATGTATTGTGCGGCAGGGCATCCGTCAAATCCGATTTGTGGCACTTTCGGCAATCAACATCAATATGTTTGCCTTCAAGTACAAAATCTGTTTTATTGTGGTCAAATTTGGCAAGGGCGCCAGCATTGTTTGTATTGAGTTTAAATGTACTTTGGTTGTGGCAAGACTTACAGTCCAATCCAAATTTCCCATTATGTGCATCTTCATGACAAGTGGCACAATTTATTTCGTTTACTTTTGAGAATTCCTGGAATGAACCAACGCTATTGTTTCTATTATCGTGGCATTTTTTACAATCCAGGTCCTTGTGCTTGCCTTCTAATACAAATCCAGTGACTTGATGATTAAAAGATTTCGAAGGACTTATTTTGTGAAATGAAACCTCATTGTGACATGCTTTACAATTCGTGCCAAATGCATTGCTGTGCACATCTTTGTGGCAAGAGGCACAATTTTTATGTGCTATTTCTGTAAAATGCTGGAATTGTCTTCCTGCTTTGTTTTCGATTTTATGGCATGAAACGCAACTTACATTTTGGTGTGCTCCTGCGAGAGGAAAAGCAGTTTTAGCATGATTAAAAAGGGTCGCAGGCTTAAAATCATTCATATTGTGGCAGGATGTGCAATCTGAAGACAATGTCTTTTCATGCCGGTCAGCATGGCACGAAAGGCATTTTTGATCTAAACCAAGAAATGTGCCAGGCTTTGCCTTAATTGTAGCAGAAGTTATATTGTCTGGTTTATGACAGTCTCTGCAATCTTTGATTTGTGTTTTATGTCCACCTTTGAGTTCGTAACCGGTTAGTGTATGATTAAATGTTTTTTCGTCAAACCTTATCATGTCAAAATTTATCCCATGGTGTTCGCTGTGACATACTATACAAGCCTTGCCTTTGATCTGAGAGGATACATGATAGCCCTTATTTGCTGTGATTCTCGACTTTAATTCTTTATGGCAATTGAGGCATTTTTGCTCGGAGATTTTATTGCCAATGTCATGGCATTGGGTACAGTTGTTGAGGCCTTCAAGTTTAGTATGTGCTTTGGTCAATTTGCCGGGAGAAAGCTGTGACCATGCACGACTGCTCCACAGCATTGTAATGAATACTGAAAACAAAAGGATTATATGTTTCACATTTTCTGTCAATGATGGGTTTTTACTGTATATCCAAATCGTTTTGTAATTTCTATGCCAGCTTTTTGTAAAAATTGTGTTGGCAATTCACCGCCTGCAAAAATATACACCAGATCATTGGGCAAGACTTTGGAGTCTGATTCTCCTTTCAACCGGACTTCTTTTTCGCTGATCAATTCCACAGTAGTATTGAACTCAATGTTAAGTAAGTCATGTTGGATTGCAAGATTGATGCTTTCAGTGTTTTTTGGCTTTAGCCTGCTAAATTTATCACTGCGGTAAGAAAGTGTTACCTTGTTTTGTGGAGCCAATAAAAGGGCACTTTCGACAGCAGAATCTCCACCACCGACAACAAGGATATTTTTTTCTGAAATTCGCTCCGGCTCCAGCAAGCGATAGGCTACTTTTTGAAGCCCTTCACCTTCGGCACCAAGTTTTCTAGGTGTACCTCTCCGACCTATTGCAAGCAAAATTTTATTGGCTGTAAGTTTTTCACCGTTGGCAAGGATTACTTCAAATTTATTACCGAGTGCCGTGATTTCTTCCACCTTGGCATGCTCTCTTATAGTGATGTCATTTTTCATTAAAACGGTATTCCACAATTTGATTAATTCATCCTTACTGGTTTCAAAAAACTTTACTTTGCCATGGAGCGGCAGGTCCATGGGAGAAGTCATGACAAGTTTTGCTCTTGGAAAACTATATACTGTGCCGCCAAGAGAATCTTGCTCGAGCGTCAGAGTATTGAGCTGATGTTTTTTTGCCTGCAATGTGGCTGAAATACCTGCAGGTCCGGCGCCTACAATGATTACGTCATATTGTGC
>JAYUTD010000421.1:0-3456 GCA_043755305.1 Saprospiraceae bacterium | reverse complement strand
ATGTGATGAATTAAATGAAGAATTACGTAAAATCACTTGAAGAAAATTAGAATTTTGGGCTATAGGTATTGCTATGATATTTGCTTTGTTTATAGATGCTAATATTAAAGGATCAATAGGTGAGATATCTCCTGAAGGTATCAAGGGTGGCGGCTTAGTTTTTATATCGTCGGTCATTTCTGATAGTATAGATTTAATTTCAAAAGGTGGATTGCTTTGATACACTGCTTTATCTTTGGTCAAATCTGATTGCATCCACCAGGCTATGAGTTTAATCTCTTCTTGAGTTGGTTGAGGTTTACCTGAAGGCGGCATGTGTTCGTCAGCAGATTCGGGTAAAGTGAGTCTATGATATAATTTGCTTTGATCAATATTTGCATTAATAATGTCTCCATGTTTGCCCCCTTTCAAGATGTGATTCAAACCATCCAGCCGTAATGCTCCTTTTTGTTTAATGGAAGAATGACAAGACCAACATTTATCTGCAAGGATAGGTTCTATAATATCATGGTACACCAGCGCGGAGTCAACATGTTTGATGATAGGTTTTTGATAATTTGTAAAACTAAAATTTAAATAATCTTCGCCATGCGTAATCGTTCCGCCCAGATGTCCGGTAATGATTAAAAGGATTGCACTGAACATCCAAACTATAGATTGAAAAATATTTTTATATTTCTTAATGGTAAGAAAATACAAGAATGCACAAACAAAAGTCAATGCAAATCCAGACCACATATGATTATTCGTTAATTCACTTTCATAGCTTCCATTCAATGAAACTAAATATCCGGATATTGCAGAAGCGATACAACAGATCAATGCCGCCCCCAATAAAGTTGGAATTACAGATAAAAACTTAGCACCATCTTTTCTCAGACTGCATAATTTTAATACCAATGCAATGCACAGTATGCCTATTGGCAAATGCACGATTGCCGGATGAAATTGACCTATAAATTGATTCATCTTTTATTGTACTCTAATATTGTCATCATCTAGTTTTTGATTATCTGGATGACTTGTGATCAAATGTGCCTTGCATTAATAGCTTGCCTTGTCGTATTAAAGAATCAAGATAATCATGTGATTTTACTTTTGTGCTATCCTCAATATATACCATCTTATTCCCATTTAGATCATAAGCCAATTTTATTTGATCATTAATTAATCCAAATCCATGATCAAATGTATAAAATGCATGACCAGGAGTGAAAGGATTCATTAAATTCATTGAATTTTTAAATAGAGTATCAGTCATCGATAGGGACGACAGTAGCGTATAGGCAAGATCCGTTTGTGACCCCACCCTGGCATTGATCCTACCTCGGTATTGATTTAACAATGGATGACCAAAAATCAATAATGGTATCTTAAACTTTCCGGGATCAAAATTGGTAGAATAATCCTTAGGCATAAGATTGCCATGATCAGCAGTAAGTACAAAAATGGTATGAACATACCACGGTTGATCTTTGACCTGTTGAATAAAATTACCCAGGCTTTGATCTGCATAATATACTGTATTTCGAAAAAGATCGGGCCAGGTCTTGCTCTTGATCAATGGTTCTATAGGGATATCATATGGCTCATGAGTACTTAGCGTAAGTATATTTGCAAAGAAAGGTTGGCTTGACTGATTCAGATCACTTGCTAATCGTTCGAACACATAGTGATCCGGCACTCCCCATTTTATCCCACGATATGATGTTGGAAAATCTTTGATATCGACGATGCGATCATAACCAGTATTTATAAGATATGATTTTATATTAGCAAATTCAGACTCGCCACCATAGTAAAATGAAGAAGAATAACCTTGTGATTTTAAATTTTTTGCAATAGATGGAATCTGATTCGTTTGGTCAGGATCTTGAGTGACGGAGCCTACTGGTCTGGTAGGATGACCATTGAGCAGTGCCGGAAGTCCTTTGTAGGTACGATCACCATTAGCATAAAAATGATTCCAGATCAATCCTGTTTTTATTAAGCTGTCTATAGTAGGAGTAAGTCCCGATTCACCACCAAATGCAGCTATTACATCTGCTGTAAAGCCTTCCAAAATGATGAATACAATATTGGGCTTTTTCATTGAAGTAAGCGAAAGGATCGTGGTGTCTTCTTGTCGATAAAAGGTATTCAATGCTATTGTTACTTCAGCTGCACTTCCAAAATGATATGGGTTTTCTTTAATAAAATTAGCGGTGACTTTATTCATCAGATTCCAGGTAGCATTGATCGCTGCTTGATTTTCAATAGGGCGATTAGAAAAATAAGCAGAGCTCTGATTGATAGGCTCGAGCTGAAGACCACCTCGTATTCCTAGTATTAAGACGAACAAGCAACTGGCTATAGACAATACACAATAGGCAATAGGCAATGACCAAAAATTTCTTGAAGGGCTTTGAGAAATGCCAGCAGGTAAAATAATTATCCTTTGAATGCGATAAAAAAGCCAGACAAATAAAATAATAGAAACTATAAAAGCAAATAACCACATCAATGGCTGATCGCCAACGCCGATACTGGCGATGACTTCCTTTGGATGTGTAGCAAACTGAAGTGCGGAGAGATTGAGTTTGGTATTCCAGTGCCGATAGATAGCGATGTCGCCAATGGTGATCAATAGAGTTCCTACCAGCACGATTAAATGAAAGACTCGAGATAGGATCGAAAAAAACATCTTGGCACTGAACATGTAGATGACCCCCAAAATAAAAGGCAATGTCAATGCATAGCACGCGATCGACAGATCCAAGCGAAATCCATACTTAAAGCAATTGAATAGATTTAAAACAGACGATTGTTTAAACTCATGAGCATAGAACAATATAAATAGTGCTCTCGACCAAATGGTGACGACCAGCCAATACGCAAGATGCAACGAAAAGAAAACAACTATTTTTTTAGCGTTTGCCATTTAATATAAAAGACAAATGAATGAATGGCATTTAAGAATCCTTAAGATTTTGCTTTTTCAATTCCTTCATGAGATCTTCAAGATAATCTGTCTGTATTTCTTGAATCTCCAAAAGCTTTTTATTTTGGTGTACTAATACATGATCTATCTTTTCACTAAGCAATTTTATTTCTAACTCTGCTTTTAAATTAATTTTATAATCATGTTCGGCTCGAATACGATCTTTTTGTTCCTGACGATTCTGACTCATCATGATGATCGGAGCCTGGAGAGATGCAAGACAAGAAAGGATTAAATTCAGTAATATAAAGGGATACGGATCAAAAGGCTTGGTGGTGAGTACCCAGATATTAATCAAGATCCAGATCAGAATAAATGTAAAAAAAGATATGATAAAGGTCCAGCTCCCACCAAACTCAGCAATGTGATCGGCCAGTCGCTGACCGAAGGTGAGTTGATCTTCTGCTTTCTCTTCAATGTTTTCTGAAAGGATGGAATTGTTTTTAATGGCGTCCATCACATCTTGATCTATTTCT
>JAYUTD010000420.1:0-3467 GCA_043755305.1 Saprospiraceae bacterium | reverse complement strand
GCAATCAAAACGGTCATTTCGAGTTTTACTTCCTTCCATACCTTACCACAATCAATAATGGTTTGCAAATCAAAAAGCACTTTATTTCTAGTCTTTGCCCAATTGGAAGCATAGGTAAATGCTTTGGGTATGATGTAGCCAAATATACCTTGCTTATGCAGCAACCTTTTTGCTTGAATGACAAATAATGCGGCTGTATCTGTATTGCCAATCCCATATTTATTGAGGCAATAAGTCTGATTGTCTTTAGATAATTCTGCACCATAAGGTGGATTTCCAATGATGACGTCAAATCCACCAGTATAACCATATACAGATTCTGGTTCATTTGCTATAATCAATTTTTCATCAATAAGTGATACATACTCCAGTGCTTTTGTTGCATGTGCTTTGGCCTTCTTAGCCAATTCCTTTACACCTAAATCTTCACGTAATATTTTTCTATTAAACACCCCCGGAAACCCCTTCTCCCAGCTAAACGGCTTCACCTTGGGGTCTTCCCCGAAGTCTATCTGCCCATCGAAGTAGTCCATATCTATCAATGAATTGCCGCATTGGATATTGCCATCCAACGTAGGTAAAATTCGTTCATTGAAAAGGCTAAGCTGGGCCGAAATGCTGGCTTCGGTCTCGCCTTCCATACATTTGATGAGGAGTGATAGTTTGGTTACTTCTACAGCGTTGGCATCGATATCGACACCGTAGATGTTGTTAAGTAAGATTTTCTTTTTTTCATTAGCCGTCAAATAACCATCTTGTCTAATCGGGCTGTCTTTGGTGAGCTTCTGGCCTTTGAGGTTTTCGTTGTAGTAATTTTTATGCCAGTCTAAAAGATATTGATAAGCACCTAGCAGAAAACTACCGCTGCCACATGCTGGGTCGCAAATTTTGAGCTCTGCTACTTCTTTGGGAGATTTGCCTTCACAAAGCTTGCCTACTGTGTTTTCTACGATGTAGTCCACTATGTACTGCGGAGTATAGTAAACACCGCCTGCTTTGCGTACTTCAGGTTTTTCTTCAATCTTGGCATGGTGGGCAGGAGTAATGCGGATGACCTTGCCAAGGAATTGCTCATAGGCACTACCCAAGATTTCTACAGGAAGGACAGAGAATTCATAGGGTGAGTCAGGATAATACAACTCTGTCATAATATTTTTGATGACTTTATTGTCAACAACTAAGTCTTTGCTTAGATTGTCTTTTTTGAAGTCAAACAATCCAGAATTATATTTGGCATCTGCTACTTTAAATTGTTCAAAGAGGTTGGCATAATAATCTCCTGACTTGGTTACATTTTTAAGGTTGCCATAGATTTCTACACCACGATCTTCAGCTATACGAAGAAAGATAATTCGATCAATGGTTTGTTGTACTACGAAGTTGATTTCTTCTTCAAGAAGCTGCTTATTTTTAATAGCTATAGATGTAGCGAGGTAAGTCCGCCAATTGTCGAGTGATGCCAAGAATTCTTTATCAACTGAAGCTGTTCCTTTTTTATTGTTATCGCTTTTGATAAATTTATCATAGCCACCTTTAAGGATTCTCTCCTTACTGAATGTGTCCCAAAGGAAATCAAATTCTTGAATGTATTCTCTAAATGTAACGTACTTGATCCGGGCCACAGAAGCCTTATCATCTGGCTTTGGCCGTTTGGTGCAATCATAGATGGCAAACTCTTCAAAATCTGTAATGATACTTATAGGTAACTTTGCACTCCAACCATATCTTCGTACTTGATAGGCAGGTAAAATATCACTTTTGACCGCCACACTTGGTTTCTTTGCCTCTACAAAAAACAATCGTTTGCCGCCACTCAACTTAAATGAATAGTCGGGAGCCTTGGTCGCCCTTCCGATCTTTACTCTATCCTCATGGATGACTTCTCTATATGCTTCTGCATGGCCTTGTGAGTTATCTATATCCCAGCCTAAAGCCTTGAAAAATGGGTCAATAAAGTCTCTACGAACTTGAGTTTCATTGTATTCTTGTTTCTTATAGGAAGGCAGTTGTTCTTCGAACCGTTCAACAAGATCACTGATTTTTTTAAGGGCTTCTTCTTTTGTGATAGACATATTTTATTTTTCAAGATGTAAATATAAAAATAAAATAGACATGTAATGTATTGCTTAAGAATCCCCCTACTCCATCTCCACCCAATACCTAGCATGCCTCAATTCTCCTTCCTTTCTCAAAGCACCTGACTCTACCAATATCTGTAGATCCCTCGTAGCAGTAGCAGGGGAAGTACTAGCAATCGTTTGGTAGTTTCCAGCACTGAGTCCGCCTTTGAATCCATTGATGCCTTCTTCAAATAGTCTTAGCAATACTTTTTCTTGCCGTTCATTGATGTGCGATTTATATTTTATAAAAAATTTGGCCTTATTGATAAGAAAGAGGATCAATTGATACGTGTATTCCTGTGACTCTATGGTTGTTTTTGAAAAGTAGATTAGCCAGGATGTTATGTTCAGGGTATGGTTACAAGCCTGTAAAGCATTGTAGTACTTCTTTTTTTTGGTCTCTATTATTTTTGCAAATGAATTGAGAGAAGGGCTATTGATTCTTTGTGATATGGCTTTTTCTACCAGTGCTCTGCCAATCCTTCCATTGCCATCTTCAAATGGATGGATCATTTCAAAGTATAAATGGGCAATGCCAGCAAACACGAGTGTAGGATAATCCTTTTGATTTAGAAGAGCTGTATTGTACCACTTTATAAATTCACTCATTTCTTTGTTCAGTGATTTGGATGGTGGTGCTTCGTAAAACAACTTTTGGTTTGAGATATTGCCAGATACAATTTGCATTGGTTCTGTGTGTTTTCTGTAATCGCCTATTACATCAAGATCTCTCCTTCCATTGCTTACCATTCGATGCCAATTGCAAAGTGTCTCTTTACTCAGTTTTTGATCAAATTGGGTATAGACATCTACCATTAATTCAGCAATTCCAGCCTCATTTGCATTTACTTTATTCCTTGCAGTTTGCAAGCCAAGCTGTCTCTTTATTGAACTTTGGACTGAATCCCGATTCAATATTTCACCTTCTATTTCAGAAGTTGAAAGGGCTTCTTGGGTAAGTATTTCTATTTTCAGATGCTCATTGTTGCCTTCGTCAAAATGCCTCAATGCTCCTATGACCTTACCTATATTTCGTTGAAATTCAATTTCATACGTAAGCAATTCAGCATAGTCATACTCAAAATCGGGCCAATCTTTTAACTGCCATGTCCATTTCATGATTGATAGATTATATATTTATCGCTCAAATATAACACAATTATGAGTGATAGAATAATTTCTATAGCTCAAATATTGCGTAAAAATGAGGGATGGAATTATTTCTATCGCTCATAATACAACAGACCCGTTTTGGTTATCATGTAGATTTGAGTGATAAAGGCAAAAGCTTTTCAGACAGCTTTTGCGTAAGTGCAGTGGCCTGTTTAACCTTTTCACAATGCCATT
>JAYUTD010000419.1:0-3468 GCA_043755305.1 Saprospiraceae bacterium | reverse complement strand
CGTCATTGAGCTTTGGATTTCTCAACAGATGTGTAATCAAAGACAATAAAGTTTTAAGAAACGAGAAATTACTGGAAGGTATTGGACGCATGCGGTCTGTAAAACAGGGCCGCGATGGTTTTATTTATCTCGGTTTGGAGAATCCGGGAAGAATTGTAAGAGTAAGGCCATTGTGGTAAAAGAAAATATAAACTTTAAATGATGAATGAACTTTTGGCCAATAATCCACTGCTTTTATTGTTTGTCGTAGCAGCCATCGGCTACCTTTTAGGTACAATAAAAATAAAGGGAGCAAGCCTGGGTACGGCGTCTGTATTATTTGTTGGGCTACTTTTTGGTTCACTAAATCCTAATTACGAAGTGCCTCAAATCATTTTTCAACTGGGTATTATATTTTTTGTTTACTCCATTGGCCTGAGTTCAGGACCTGCTTTTTTTCAGGCGTTTAACAGAAATGGTTTTAGAGACATCGGATTTATTCTCTTAATGCTGACAATCTCAGCAATATTTGCCATTATTATAGATTTTGTTTTTGGATTTGATAAGGCTACTACTGTGGGTATTTATAGCGGAAGTACCACCAATACTACAGCTTTGGCTGGTGTCACTGACCTTATTAACAGAGGCAATGCTAATGTTAAAGAACAAATACAAAATATTGTCGTGGGTTACACTTATTCTTATCCAATGGGTGTGCTAGGGGTCATGGTGGTGCTAAAATATTGTGAAAAATGGCTAAAAATAGATTATGAATTTGAAAAAGATACACTTAGAAAGCAGCAATATCCGGTTGATGAAGTGCTCTCTAGCGCAGCCGTCGAAATCACCAATGAAAAAATAGATGGACACCAATTGCGTGATGTATTTGCCCAGCTTGAGATACCTCTTGGGTATGGGCGCATCTATAAAAGTGGCAAAGTTACAATAGCCAATTGGCATACAATATTAAACCGAGGTGACATTCTTATGATAATAGGAAGTGTACATGATATGGATAAGGCCATTCAATTATTAGGAATACCTTCTGATGAAGATATTTTAGATAATTACAAGGATTATGAAGTAAAGCGCATATTTGTATCGAACATTGATGTTGTAGGCAAGACCCTTTCATCGCTCAATCTTTCTGAAAAATTTGATGCTGTCATAACAAGAATCCGGAGAGGAGACCATGATATGCTTGCCCAAGGTGACACAGTTTTGGAAATTGGAGATAGGATAAGATTTGTAGCCAGAAAAAAGGACTTAAAAGCACTATCGAAATTTTTTGGTGATTCTTACTATGAAAGCAGTAAAGTAAATCTTTTTTCTTTTGGACTAGGTATTGCTTTGGGTCTGATTATCGGGACCATTGAGTGGACATTACCTGGAAACATTAGCTTTAAACTGGGCTTTGCCGGCGGCCCCTTGCTGGTTGGCTTAGTCATGGGATTTTTGCGAAGAACAGGCCCTGTCGTATGGGCATTGCCTTACTCTGCTAACGTCACTTTAAGACAAGTAGGGCTTATTTTTTTATTGGCAGTAATAGGCCTGCAATCCGGCCATAGTTTTGGACAATCGTTATTTGGAATCAATGGACTTATGATCTTTATCGGAGGCGTTTTGCAAAGTACAGTCACAGCTTTTATCAGTGTCTATATTGGGTATAAAATATTTCGTATTCCATTTTCAATGCTGCTTGGGTTTATGAGTAACCAACCTGCTATCTTGGATTACTCAACCAATATGGCTAAGAATAAAGTTCCACAAATTGGCTATGCCATTATGTTTCCAATATCCTTGATTATGAAAATTTTATACGCACAAATTTTATATTTAATACTCTAACATAATGCGATTAACTGTTCTTAACTTATGAGGCTTTGTAGTTTCATTGCCAGTCCCATATCGCCTTTAATTTTAACCTTACCGGTCATCACTGCCATCATTGGATTGAGGTCACCATTTTTCATTTTAATCAATGATTCGCTGTCAGTAATTATTGTGCAGTCAGCTTCGCCGTCGCTCTCTGTCACCTCATTGTGATTATGGCCATCGATTATTATACTTTTACCATCAAGTATAAATTTCATTTTTGCGCCAAATGGGGCAACGTTAGATGCCTGTTTTTTCAATTGATCAATCATATCGCTTAATTCCATACTATTAGTCTAATTATTATTATTAAAATACTTTTATTTCCTCTTTTTTGATCGTCAATTCATCTGAGTTCATTAATATTTCCAAACATGAATGCACAATAGGTAGTTCATATTTAAAGAAAAATTTCATAGTATGAATTTTTGATTCATAAAACTCTGCACTGAATTGTCCTTTACCTGTAATCAGCGCTTTCTTGGCGGCAATTGCTATTTTTATCCATTGATAAGCAACCACTGCAGTAGAGGTCATCTCCATAAATACAGTGGCATCAGCCAGGTACAGCTCGTATTCGCCTGACAAGGCATATGGGACAAGTTTTGCCAATACGGTTTGAACGTCTGCTAAGCTTTTTTGTAACTGTTTTACATATGGTTTAAGTTCGTCGTAGGATGAAGCTTCGGAGCAGGTTTCATTGATTCTTGACATTAACAATTGAAGTGCCTGCCCATTTTCCATAGTTACTTTTCTGCCTAGCAGATCAAGTGATTGAATACCGGTAGTGCCTTCATAGAGTGACATGATTCGTATGTCTCTATAATACTGTTGCAATACAAAATCGCTACAAAACCCATATCCGCCTAGAATTTGAAGACCATTGTCTATAGCTTCTTTTCCTTTCTCCGCCGGATAAGTTTTAGCCATAGGAGTGAGTAATTCCATTAAAAGATAATTGGCTTTCTTTTCTTCTCCATCTGAGTATAATGCAAAATCCGCACACTTTGCAGTTTCTAATAGCAAGCTCAATGCTCCTTCTACTATGGCTTTTTGCTTAAACAACATTCTTCTTACATCAGCATGCTCAATAATAAGTGAAGGTTCTTGATTGGGATTTTTTCTTCCATTGCTTTCTATTCTTCTGCCTTGTGGTCTTTCTTGGGCATATTGGAGTGAAGCATAATAGGCAGCGGTTGCGGTAGATGCAGCGGTCATACCTACGTCAATTCTTGCCCCATTCATCATTTGAAACATTTGCTTTAACCCGGCATTGGCTTCTCCTACCAGCCAGCCTTGGCAGTCGTCATTTTCTCCAAATGCCAAATGCACAGTAGAATATCCTTTTTGTCCCAATTTTTGAAAATCTCCTGCAGTGATAACATCATTATACTCTGTAGTGCCGTCTTCTTTTATTCTATCTCTTGGTATTACAAAAAGAGAGATACCTTTAGTGCCAAAAGGTGCGCCTTCTATTCTTGCTAGTGCCAAATGGATGAAATTATCCACTGCTTCGTGGTCTCCACCGCTTATAAATATCTTTTGGCCTTTTATTTTATAAGAACCATCTGCCTGAGGGTAAGCCATAGTTTTTACATCTGATAGAGACGATCC
>JAYUTD010000418.1:0-8711 GCA_043755305.1 Saprospiraceae bacterium | reverse complement strand
GCAGAAATTGCCAGTAAATATAACCCGAGAGCTTTGCCTAAAATCGAGCCAATGCTAAGGCTTAGCGGCCTTGAACCATTGACCCTTACTAAAGAAATTGGTTTTCTTAACATAGGTGAGCGGACCAATGTCACAGGTTCTGCCAGGTTTTTGAAACTTATCAAAGAAAACAAATACGAAGAAGCGCTTGCGATTGCCCAGGACCAAGTTACGGGTGGAGCAACAGTAATCGATGTAAATATGGACGAAGGCATGCTGGATGGCGTTTATGCTATGACCACATTCCTCAATCTTATGGCTTCAGAGCCCGATATTGCCAGGATACCATTTATGATAGATTCATCTAAATGGGACATTATAGAAGCTGGTTTGAAGTGTGTACAGGGCAAAGCCATAGTAAACTCAATTAGCCTAAAAGGAGGTGAAGATGAATTTGTGCGTCAGGCAAGTTTAGTTCGTGAATATGGCGCAGCTGTTATCGTTATGGCTTTCGATGAAATAGGTCAGGCAGATACTACTGAGCGAAGAATTGAGATTGCAAAAAGGAGTTATGGTATTTTGGTAAATAAGGTTAAGTTTCCGCCAGAAGATATCATATTTGACCTAAATATATTTCCAGTTGCCACTGGCATAGATGAGCACCGTATAAATGCCGTCTCCTTTTTTGAAGGCACCAAGTGGGTTCGCGAAAACTTGCCCTATGCTCATGTAAGTGGAGGAGTCAGTAATGTTTCTTTTTCCTTTAGAGGCAATAATAAAGTAAGGGAAGCTATACATTCAGCTTTCCTTTACCATGGCCGTCTGGCAGGCATGGATATGGGTATCGTCAATCCTACCATGCTGGAAGTATATGATAGTATTGATAAAGATTTACTTGAAAGGATCGAAGACGTATTGCTCAACAGAAGAGAAGATGCAACCGATAGATTGATAGAAATTGCTGAAGGACTCAAAGGCCAATCCTCAGATAATGTCAGGGAAATATTGGAATGGAGAAGTGGAAGTGTAGAAGCCAGGATTACACATTCATTGGTTAAAGGTATTGTCGATTTTGTTGATGAAGATACGGAGGAAGCGAGACTTAAATATATAAGTCCACTCAAAGTTATAGAAGGACCACTTATGGACGGTATGAACATCGTAGGAGACTTGTTTGGATCTGGAAAAATGTTTCTGCCTCAGGTGGTGAAGAGTGCGAGAGTTATGAAAAAAGCAGTGGCATATCTGCTTCCTTTTCTTGAAGAAGAAAAAAGAATATCCGGAGACTTATCTCAAAATGCAGGTAAAATTCTTATGGCGACAGTAAAAGGCGATGTGCATGATATAGGCAAAAATATAGTCGGAGTTGTATTGGCTTGTAATAATTTTGAAATTATTGATCTTGGGGTAATGGTGCCTACAAACAAGATACTTGATGAAGCAATTCGACACAACGTCGATATCATAGGCCTTAGTGGTTTGATCACGCCATCGCTTGACGAAATGGTGTATGTGGCCAAAGAAATGCAAAAGAGAGGTATGAAGATACCTTTACTCATAGGTGGTGCCACCACTTCAAGGGTGCATACTGCAGTAAAGATAGACCCTCACTATGATGGACCTGTAGTCTATGTCCTTGATGCCTCTAAAAGTGTGCCTGTTGCCAGCAACCTCTTAAGCCCAGACCTCCATCAGGCATACATTGCCGGAATCAAACAAGAGTACATAGATTTTAGAGAAGAATATGAAAACAGGCAGGCGATAAAAAATTATATTAGCATAGCAGACGCGAGAAAAAATAAAATGAAAATTGATTGGGATACAACAACGATAAAGAGACCAACATTCTTAGGTAACAAAACACTAAAAAATTTTCCCCTTAATGAAGTTGCTTTATACATTGATTGGACCCCATTTTTTCAAACATGGGATTTGCATGGCAAATACCCTAATATACTCAAGGATGGAGTTGTCGGCCAGCAAGCACAACAATTATTCAATGATGCCAATTTATTATTAGAAAAAATCATTGCGGAAAAATGGTTCCAAGCAAATGCAGTTTTTGGTTTTTACCCTACCAATACAATCAACAGTGACACCCAAATTATATTTGGATATGAGGTTGTAGATGAAGGCCATACTTCATCTTGCAGTAATCTGGTGCACGATCATAAACAATACATTGAAAACAGAGACATTACTATTGCTACTTACCAACATCTTCGCCAGCAGGGCCAAAAAGGATCGGGCTTACCCAATCTTTCGTTAGCGGATTTTATTGCTCCAATAGAAACTGGTATAAGGGATTATAGTGGTGCGTTTGCAGTATCTATATTTGGTGCAGAAGAAAAAGCAAAAATGTTTGAGGCTGATCACGATGACTATAATTCCATTATGGTCAAAGCCCTGGCGGATCGATTTGCTGAAGCTTTTGCTGAATTGCTCCATGCCAAAGTAAGAACACAATATTGGGGATATGCATTTGATGAAAAACTTACAAATACGGATATCATTGCAGAAAAATATGTCGGCATCAGGCCGGCACCCGGCTACCCGGCATGTCCTGACCACACTTTAAAGAGAACAATGTTTGACTTATTGAAAGCCGAGGAAGCCATCAATTTAAAAATGACAGAAAGTCTAGCTATGTATCCAGCTGCATCCGTTAGCGGCTTTTATTTTGCTCACCCACAGTCAAAATATTTTGGACTGGGCAGCATTAGTAAAGACCAGGTAGAGGATTATGCAAGTAAGACTGGTGTAAGTATTGAAGAGGCAGAGCAATGGCTTGGACCTGTGTTGGGCTACTAGAAATACACAATGGGTAAAGCGGGTAAAAACCAATAATTTAGTAATTTGTATTTTATTTGGTAATCCTATCGCTTATACTCATCACCAAGAGCATACCATCCAAACAAAATCAGTGATCCTACAATGATAGGTGTCAATATAAATAGCGTAATGATGCCAAAGACAAGATCGCTTTGGTTGCCGTTGAGCCCAGATTGGAACTTGGGAAGGCCTATAGATGTTGCACTGAAGTAACCGGCAAATAATCCCAGGGCTATCCACACTACACCTCCTATTCTTCTAATTATATTCATCAAATTTATGATTTTAATCATTTTTAAAATACCATAAGTATCCTCTTTCCTAGTGCTCATTCTTACTCCACATTTTTTTTAATGCCATCAATATAAAGCAAACCTATGATGAAACATATGGAAGCAATAATCACCGGATACCAAAGGCCTTGTAAATACCAATTAGCATTTAAAGGATCTATGTTCTTTCCTTTTGCAGTAGTAGTCAGGTAAGCAGCTACTGCTGGCATCAAGCCTCCAAATACGCCATTGCCAATATGATAAGGCAACGACATAGAAGTATATCGTATGGCAGTAGGAAATAACTCTACCAAAAAAGCAGCTATTGGCCCATAGACCATGGTTACAAATAAGACTTGAAAAAAAACAAGCCACACCAGTCGCCAAAAATCATTTTTAGGTATAGTAGATGCCGCTTCGATTTTGGCATCCATTGCCTTTGCATTTTTATCGGTCAGCAAGTACTCTTTTTTTGTTTCAGTGTAAATGGTGCCATCCCTATATTCTCTATGTATTTTTGTGGTGCGGATAGAATCTCTTCCGTTTATAGGGTTAAGTTCTGTCAGTTGCGAAATACTTAATTTGTGTTTAATTTCTATTCTGTTTGTATTGGTTGCGGCAAGGTACATCGACTGGTAAATAGGAAAATAGCTAAATACTGCTATCAACATGCCACCAAGCATGATGGTTTTTCTTCCGATTTTATCGCTTAGCCACCCAAAAACAACAAAAAAAGGAGTACCCATAGCGAATGCCCAAACCATTATTTGCTCGACTTGAAGTGCATCCACTTTACAGTCTGATTTCAAAAAATTCATAGCATAATAATGGCCGGTGTACCAAATTACCCCTTGACCCATTGTAGCACCCAATAAGGCCAACAGTATATATTTAAAATTATTTTTTTTACCAAAACTTTCTTTCAACGGATTCATTGACAATTTGCCTTCTTCTTTTGCTTTTAGGAACAAAGGCGATTCACCCATGTTTTTTCTAATCACATAAGAAACTCCCACCATCAATATAGATACCCAAAAAGGTACCCTCCAGGCCCAGTCTTTAAAAGCTTCTTCACCTAGTAAAATTTTAGTCACCATAATGACGAGCAATGAGATAAACAAGCCTAATGTTGCAGTAGTCTGTATCCAGGAAGTCCAATATCCTCGTCTCCCTGCTTCTGCGTGTTCTGCAACATAAGTAGCGGCTCCTCCATATTCTCCACCCAAAGCCAGGCCCTGAAGCAATCGCAGCACTAGTACCAAGAATGGAGCAAAAAAGCCTATGGTATCATAATCAGGAATACAGCCTATCAAAAAAGTAGCACCGCCCATCAATAATAATGTCAGCATAAAAGTGTGCTTTCTACCAACGATATCACCTAGTCTGCCGAAAAATAAAGCTCCAAATGGCCTTACCACAAAGCCAGCTGCAAAAGTAGCCAAGGTTGACAAGAAGGCTGCAGTAGGATTTTCTTGTGGGAAAAACTTAGTGGAAATAATTGTAGCCAGACTGCCGAAAATGTAGAAATCATACCATTCTATCATAGTGCCAACTGAAGATACCCCTATTACTTTTCTTATATTGATTTGAATCATTATTTTCCAGGCCTTAAATTTTACTTAAATATATAACTAATAAATAAATGGATATCTACTAATTAAAATATCCGTATGGGCATCTAAAGAAATCTTTTTTTCGCTGAGCTATAGTTGAATAATATATATAATTAAAGCAATATGTGTATAAAATTATAATACAAGTATATATGGTTAATGTAGGTCATTTTTAAAGTTAAAAATAAACCAAAACAACAGGAGTATTCCCTATGTATTATTTTTAAATATTGTTGTTATCTTTTGAAAAATGAAGTAAGTATATTTCTTTGTTGAAATAATATCATCATCATTGTTATTTTTACATAGATAATTTTTTTTTATGTCAGTACATCAAATCAATTCTTTTGAAGATTATAAAGCGCAGTACAGGGAGAGTATCGCAAATCCTGAAGATTTTTGGGGAAAAATAGCCACTTCTTTTGAGTGGTATAAAAAATGGGACAAGGTGCTTGAGTGGAATTTTTCCGAACCAAAGATTGAGTGGTTTCGAGGCGGTAAATTGAATATTACGGTCAATTGTATCGATAGGTGGGCGGGATCCCAGCCGGATAAACCTGCCATCGTATGGGAGCCCAATGATCCTGCAGAACCAGCTGTTGTAATATCTTATAAAGCTCTGGCACAAAAAGTAAATACTTTTGCCCACGTGCTGAAAAACAATGGAGTGCAAAAAGGCGATAGGGTGTGTATATACATGCCCATGGTCCCTGAGCTAGCTATAGCATTGCTTTCCTGTGCAAGAATTGGGGCCATACATTCTGTAGTTTTTGGTGGATTTAGTGCACAAAGTTTATCTGACAGGATCAATGATGCGTCTTGTTCTATTGTACTGACATCAGACGGAGCCTATAGAGGCAATAAAGAAATCATGTTAAAAAATGTGATCGATGATGCTTTGCTTTCTTGTGAATGTGTCAAAAAAGTTATTGTGCTTACTCGTACAAAAACACCTATATCAATGATAAAAGGTAGAGATGTATGGTGGGAAGATGAGGTAAAGAAAGTAGAATTAACGGGGCAGACCTATATGGCTCCTGAAGTAATGGATGCGGAAGATCCGTTATTTATATTGTACACATCCGGTAGTACAGGAAAACCCAAAGGAGTAGTTCACACTACAGCGGGTTATATGGTGTGGACAAATTATACGTTTGTCAATGTATTTCAATACCAGCCTGAAATGGTTCATTTTTGTACAGCGGATATTGGTTGGATCACTGGCCATAGTTACATTGTATATGGTCCGCTAAGTGCCGGGGCCACCAGTCTTATGTTTGAAGGTATCCCTACCTGGCCTGATGCATCCCGGTTTTGGCAGATTATAGAAAAACATAGAGTCAATATATTATATACAGCCCCAACTGCTATACGAAGCCTAATGGGCTTTGGAATAGAACCAATCAAAGGCAAAGACTTGAGTTCACTCAAAATACTTGGCACTGTAGGAGAACCGATTAACGAAGAAGCATGGCATTGGTACGATGACCACATAGGGAAAAAGAATTGCCCAATTGTGGATACATGGTGGCAAACTGAAACTGGTGGGATACTCATCTCAAATTTGGCTGGTGTCACCCCTTCAAAGCCAACCTTTGCTACACTTCCACTACCGGGAATCCAACCGATACTTCTAAATGATCAGGGAACTGAAATACAGGAAAATAATGTCAATGGTAATTTATGTATAAAGTTTCCCTGGCCTGGTATGTTGCGCACTACTTACGGAGACCATGAAAGATGCAAGCTCAATTATTTTTCTACCTACGAAAATTACTATTTTACTGGGGATGGCTGTTTTAGAGATGAAGACGGCAATTATAGAATAACCGGCAGAGTGGATGATGTGCTTAACATAAGTGGCCACAGAATAGGTACAGCTGAAGTAGAAAATGCCATCAATAGTCATACAGGTGTAGTAGAAAGTGCGGTTGTAGGCTATCCACATGACATCAAAGGACAAGGGATATATGCTTACGTAATTTTTAGTGGGAGCAATGAAGACAGCGATCTAATGAAGCAAGACATATGCCAGACTGTAGCAAGAATTATTGGCGCTATTGCCAAACCAGATAAAATTCAATTTGTAAGTGGTTTGCCTAAAACCAGAAGTGGCAAAATCATGAGAAGAATACTTCGTAAAATTGCTGAAGGCGATGTCGAAAATTTGGGAGACACTTCCACTTTACTTGATCCGGCTATAGTAAATGAAATCAAAGAAAGTAGAGTGTAGAAAATATTCAACAGGCTATAAAAAATATTGGCATATTGGCCCTTTTGACGCTTGACTTTTTGAACAAACTATTTGACTAGTCACATTCAATTATTAACCTTACCTTTGGCCAGCATATCACTAAAACATGTTTGAAAAACTCAGATTTGGGATACTAGTTTTAATACATTTTTTTTCAATTATTGGATCTTGTCAGTCCAATGAAGGTACTTCCTTTTGGTGTACATTTATGCCCCATGTGGATGCGCTAATCAATCAAAAAGTTATCATGATAACATCCAAGTACGATACAAAAGGTGAAATCAAAGCTAGTGGTGTGGGACTTTCAAAAAAATTTGTAGTGAATGCCAATAAAGTTACATTGGTAAAAGTATCAGAACTGATAGAACTCGTAGATGCCGAAAAAATTACCAATCAGGGCATACAAGTAACTACGGAATTGCCATCCAGCGTCTATATACATCAATTTTCAGATTTTAGATCGGAAGCTTCTATCGTACTACCCGAAAATGTCCTTGGCAACTCCTACTATACCATGGCTTATTTTGGCAGGTATAGTAGAAATCAAGTTTATCCGTCGCAATTTGCTATAATTGCTACACAAAACAATACTTCAGTCACTATCGCCCCCAGCTGCAATACGAAGACTGGTTTTTTGAAAGGGCAAAATATATCGATTACATTAAATAAGGGCGATACTTATATGGTACAAGCTTCAAGTGAAAATGAAGACATTACAGGTTCTTATGTATTTTCCTCTAAAGGCATTGCGATTTTTGCAGGCAATCCATGGACAGGCGTACCTCAAGGCTGCAGTAATTGGGATAACCTATTGGAGCAAATGGTTCCGATCAATGCATGGGGCAAAAAATTTGTTTCAGCGCCATCTATCTATACTTCTTATGATTTGTATAGGATTTTGGCGTCAGAAGACAATACGGTAATCACCATAGATGGCAATTCTATACCGCTTGATAAAGGCAAGTTTTATGAATACCAAAGCGCTAAAGCATCTTTTATAAAAGCCAACAAGCCAATTATGGTCGCACAATACCTAATAGGGGGTAAATGCAACGGTCATTCCACCGGCGATCCATCCATGCTCATACTAAATAGCATTGAGCAAAATAGAGACACAGTTATTTTATACAATTCATCACTGCAATCCATTACCGAAAATTATATTAACCTCATCGTGCAAACAGATGACATAGATAGTACTACAATAGATGGTGTACCTATCAATAATATAGCTCTTGCCAACAATGTTGTAGATGGATCACCATATTCATTTTTTACACTCAAAGTCGATGAAGGTAGCCATCTTATTATTAATAAAGGATGTGGTGTAATAGCCACAGCTTATGGGTATGGATTTGCAGAATCTTACGCTTATGGTGGGGGAGCAAATTTTAGACCGATCAATGCAGCGCCTATTATTGATGGTGCTTGCGTCAATGACATTGTAGTGTTTGACGCCGGACTTGATTCAGCTAAAGTCACAGTTAAATGGAAATTTGGCGATGGAGGTATGTCTGCTTTATTTAAGCCAACACATGTATATAAGAAATTGGGTACCTATACAGTCACCCTCATCATCGAAAATCTTTGTCTAAATTCTACCGATACTATTTCAAAGGACATAGAGATAACCATGAGAAGGAATATTGTTGGTCCTGCTGACACATTGGTTTGTGAGAAGGATAGTTTTACACTTATAGCCTATGATGCAAATAAAGATGCATCGTATGTTTGGACATACCCCGATGGTACTGAGGCCAA
>JAYUTD010000417.1:0-8714 GCA_043755305.1 Saprospiraceae bacterium | reverse complement strand
GTCATGTTTCCTTCAAATGGCACTTTTACTTTTATTGGCACTCCAAAAGTAGGGGAAATAATAATCAGTGAAATTTTATTTGATCCTTTTGTCAATCAACAAGACTTCGTCGAAATATACAACACCACAGATGAAACACTGGAATTAAAAGGCTTAAGAATAAAAAATTTCAGCAACAGCCAGGAGAAGATTTTTCTCTCGAGTTATTTAATAAAAAGTAAGGAATACCTCGCATTGACTTCAGATATAAAAAGTGTAACAAACACTTATGGACCCCCTACAAACGCAAACATTGTTATGGCTGATCTGCCCGCCTTTAACAATGACAAGGGCAATGTGGCTTTACTTTTACCGGACAACACGGTTCTTGATAGTTTTAATTACTCCAACAACTACCACCTTTTTATAAATAACGATAAATCAGAAGAGGGCGTAAGTCTGGAAAAAATAAGTTTAGTAAAGTTTGGCAACGATAGAGCCAACTGGCACTCTGCTTCAGGGGCATTAAAATATGCAACGCCGGGGTTTGCAAACAGCAATATGCTGGACAAAAGTGCACCCGTGCTATTGGGGTTTGAAATATTGGGAGAAAATAAAATTGTCTTGACCTTTGATGACGTGCTCACCCGAAAAACGGTAGAGGATATAAATAACTATACCGCCAATCAAAATTTAGGAAGCCCTGATTATGCTTATTTTATGGGATACAATACCAATGTGGTGGTTCTGGAATTCGCTCAAAATTTTTCTGCAGAAAAAGACTATGAAATAGAAATAAAAAAAATACAAGATAAAAATAACAATGAAATCGATCCGGTAAAGATAACTTTTGGCTTTGGTCTTGCTCCTGAGAAAGGCGACTTAGTCGTCAGCGAAATTTTATTTAACCCATATACTAATGGCTCTGACTTTGTAGAGGTGTATAATACTTCTGAAAAAAGACTACAATTAAAAAGTATGCTCCTGGTCAATAATACAAATAAACAAGAGAAAGAAATCTTAGAATACTTTGTGTTGAAACCAAAAACGCAAGTAGCCATAGGAATTAATCCTTTAGCGCAGCAAGAGATTTACAATACACCTGACTCCTCAAGATTTTTGGAAAATGTGTTGCCAGCATTTAATGCAGACAAAGGAAGTGTAATGCTAAAAAATGCACTGGGTGTTACACTAGATTCATTTGATTATAGTGAAGATTTGCACCAATTATTGTTTGATAAAGAAGATGTAAAGGGAGTAAGTCTTGAAAAGATACAATTGACTCCCTTTAACAATAATACCTCCAATTGGCATTCTGCTGCCAAAGCTGTAAATTATGCCACTCCGGGGTACAGCAACAGCAATGCAGTAACGATTAAAAATACTGCTGAGCCTTTTTTTATCAACAAAAAAACATTCTCTCCAAACGGAGATTCAAAAGACGATTTGCTGGTCGTCGGATACAATGTTGAAGAACCCGGCTATCTGGCCAATATAGAAATTTACAGTAGTGAGGGTTATAAAGTAAAAAATTTAGCAAAAAACGAATTACTTGGAACCTCCGGAATTATCACCTGGGATGGCACAAACGATGAGGGAAAGATTGAGAGAGTGGGCATTTATATATTAAAAGGAAGTATATACAATCAATATGGGAAGGTGACCTTTTTTACAAAACAGTGTGTTTTGGCAGATTTTATTGATTAACTTTGTTGAATCATAAAAATATTCGAAACTGAAATATTTTAATAAACAACAGTTGATTTATTATGGCTTCATTGCAATAATGTTTCTTTTGGTAGCATTGATCATTGCAGGACCTGAGGTTATTTTTATTCGCCAGCTGTCAGAGTACTTGGTCCACATAATGTTGGGATGTTTTGTGCTTGGCTTTTTATTTTTAATAATAGATAAGAGCCGAATGGTGTTGTTGTGTTTTGCTGCTTGCTCGGTACTTTGTGTATTTTTAAAAAACGAATCCAATGGTGATTTCATTTTTCCAAAATTCAATAATACAGATAATATAACGGTAAGCCACATCAATCTAAGTAATGTGGATCACCCCATATTATTTATCAATGAAATAAAAAGAAATCTACCCGATGTTATTTCTATTCAGGAGTTTACTCCGGATTGGGCGGGAGTGCTTTCAAACAAGCTGAAGACAGACTATCCTTTTCAATATGAAAGTATGAGAATAGATTTATTTGGAAAGGCAATATACAGTAAATATCCTATAGAGAAGATTGACACACTGAATGGTAATATAGCTTTTGATCTTGGAGTCAAAATAAACAAGAATAGCAATACTTATACTATCATTAGCCCTTACCTTACACCTGCTTTGGATAAAAACTCACTAAATATTGCAAACCTACAAATGAAAAACATAAGTAGTTATATTATGCAAGAAGGCGGAAGAGTGATTGTTTTGGGTGATTTCAATATGGTATACTGGTCTGAAGAAATAAGAAATTTTAGAGAAGCCGCAAAACTCAATAATACTAGAAAGGATGTCGTCCCGGTGTCTTTGAAAGTTCCTTACGACCATGTGTTTTATTCTAAAAATTTACAATGTGTCAACGTGAAAGATTTTTTAATCAATAGAAAGGAAAGGGTTGGACTTATATCCATTTTTCAACAAAATATTGAAACAAAACAACCTTTTGCTCAATGAGCCTAAAGTATACCATCAAGCATTTTGGAACCCTCGCTACTACAGAACTTTACCATATCATAAGGCTGAGAATCGAAGTTTTTAGTGTTGAACAGAATTGTCCTTACCAGGATTGCGATGAAAGAGATTTTGATGCTTATCATGTTATGGGCGCCGATAACGCAGGCCAGTTGCATGCTTATTGCAGATTGCTGGACAAGGGTGTTTCGTATGCGGATTATGCTTCTATCGGGAGGGTAATCACTAGCTCCGCCTATAGAGGTAAAGGAGAAGGCAAAAAACTTATGCGATATGCTATTGAAGAGATCGCAGAAAAATATCCCGGAAAAAAAGTAAAGATTTCAGCGCAATCCTATGCTAAATCTTTTTATGAATCACTGGGCTTTGAAGCGGTTGGAGAAGAATACCTGGAAGATGATATACCCCATGTGGGTATGGTGCTTAAGTCTTGAGTTTTTCAATGTTTTCATCCTAAAGTGTAGAACCAAACCATAAGTCAAATTTAAAAAGTGCATTAGGTTCTATAAACTGACCATTTTGCTTTGGACTAAAAAGGTAATAATGCTTTTGTAATGAACAATTTTTTACCTTAATTGAAGAACTACATAAAACCAGCTCGATATAAAGGAATAAATTATATAAATCGTGAGGATGGCCTTACCGTCTCAAAACACCTCATCAAAATCCATGTTACTGTGAAGGATTCTAAGTATTTGCACCAAATTTTTGTCTTCCAGGATTTCATAAATTATAATGTGCTTTTCTATATTGTATACAAGCGCATCAGGGGGTATATCACTTCTAGAGTGGCCGATATTGGGCATTTTTGAAAGTTTTAGAAAGGCCAATTTAAAATATGATAAATAATCCAACTTTTGAGTCAAGCCGAAAGTGTCCTCTGTACATTCAAGAATATCAAATAAATCTTGATCTGATTCAAATGAAATACTTACCTTATACATTGGATTTCAATGGACTTGCTTTTTTATTGTGTCGTTCATCAAAATCCGACCAATATTTTTCATCTATTTCATATGCGTTTCCATCTCTAATGCTCTGGCGGGCTTGCTCTACCATTTTGTATATGGTGGCCTTCCTTCGCTCTTCCGTATTGCTCATTTTAAGTCTAAGAGCATCGCGGATGACTTCAGTAGCAGAAGCATAGAAGCCCGATTCTACCATGGTATTGATGTAATCTTCATAAGGTTTGCCGAGATTGATCCTTTGAGTGCTTTTTGCCATTTTAGTGTGCGTTTAATGTACGTATAAATGTGGTTTTTGTGTAAAACGTTCATTAAAAGTGATTTTTTTTACAGCTAGATCAAAAATTATAATTCTTTATCTCCTGATTTATCAGGTGTAAAAACCCTTGCTTATCTATCGTAAATACTTGACTATTTATGTTTTCCTTTAAAAATCTACACCAAATGTAAGGTTTGTACGGATTATTTTTTAGTTTCAATTAACTCTATCGTTACAGATTTATACAAAGATTTTTTATATATAATTTCATTACACCTTCCCCACCTCTATCCCCACATCCACTCCTTCCACTATCTCCGTCACTGCACCATCATTGGCATTTAATAGTATCTCATCTGCCAACACCTCATTGCAGATGTACTCCTTAAACTGACCCACCGCTTTTCTTACGACTTCATGGTCTGTAATCGTGACTACTATCCTATCTGTCACTTCAAAATCGCTGTCCTTGTGGATATTTTGTTGGATCATTTAAATTTTCGAACTCTCAAACTGTTTTTTGTTAAAACTATAAATCTATAAAACTCGACGTCTCCTCTATCATAGTTTGAAATTATATTTTTGAAAGAAAATGAAATTTGTAAATAATTTGGCTTATCGTATCTAATCAATAATACTGAACACTTATATCCATATGAAAACACTAATTCTCCAAAGTCTTTGTCTTCGGTAACAATTAAAGCATTAAATTTTGATGCAAGTTCTATTACTTCTATGTCAGATATTCCAGAGTAAGAATCTCTAATACTTATAAATTCTAATGAAATCTCTTTTGCAAGTTTTATCCAAAATTCTTCTATGTTCTCATCAAATATTACCATGTAACATCTGAAATTTCCTCATTTGCAACCATGTCGGTAGCATAAGCCAAACAAGCTAAAATCTGTTCTTCTTTTAAATGAGGATAACTTTCTATGATTTGAGTAATCGTATATCCATTGGATAATTTTCTTAATATGGTTTCAACAGTAATTCTTGTACCTTTTATGATTGGTTTACCTAATAGAATTTTTGGATCTCTAGTAATAAAAATTTCTTTATTGACCATAATAATCATTTTACTTTACAAATATATAATTTTCCCCTTTGCTTGCAACAAGTTCTTTCATTTTAAAGTTTCCCTTAGATGATTCTTTTTATATATTTAAAATTCAAGTTAACCCGTTTACTTTTATATACCATTACTTAAATTACTTTCTCCACCACTATCCTTACCACAACTCCCTCCACCAATTCCGTCTCCTCTCCAACATTATCACTAAGTATAATCTCATCCGCCAACACCTCATTGCAAATATACTCCTTAAACTGACCCACCGCCTTTCTTACGACTTCATGATCTGAGATAGTCACCACAATCCTGTCAGTCACTTCAAAGTCGCTGTCCTTTCTTATATTTTGGATGCGGTTGACCAACTCTCTTGCTATGCCTTCATTGTATAAGTCGTCATCAATGTGCACATCAAGAGCCACAGTAATGCCTCTGTCTGAAGCAACAGTCCAGCCTGGTATGTCTTCTGAAATAATTTCAAAATCTTCTGTGGTTAAGTCATAAGTTTCGCCTTCAATTTCTAGTTTATAAAAGTTATCTTTTTCAATTTTTGCAATGGCTGCATTGTCGAGGCTTCCAATGATTTCTTGAGCAGCTTTCATGTGCTTGCCAAGTCTTTTACCCAGGGTTTTGAAATTGGCTTTTGCTTTCTTCTTTATCATGCCATCAGTATCTGTGATGTATTGCAAATCTTTGATATTGACTTCTGCTAAGATAAGATCTTTTACTGCATCTACTTGTTCTTTGAAGGTTTCATTAAGAATAGGCAACATTGCTTTACTCAATGGCTGTCTTACCCTTATATTTACATCATCCTTCTTTCTCAATGACAAGATCAATGACGATATCCTTTGGGCATATTCCATTCTCTCCAACAAAGCCACATCTATAGCCGATTCATTTACTTGAGGAAAATCCGCTAGATGTACCGACTCAGCATTCTCTCTATTTGTTGTATTATTCAAGTTTTTGTACATCCAATCACTAAAGAATGGGGCTACAGGTGCCATCATTTTAGTCAATGTGACCAGGCACTCATACAAGGTCTGATAAGCGGCAATTTTATCTTCTGTGTAGTCGCCTTTCCAAAATCTTCGTCTGCACAATCGTACATACCAGTTGCTCAAATGGGCATCGATAAACTCTTCTATGCGTCTCACTGCATTGGTAGGTTCATAGTCTGCATAATCAGCTTCTACGTCTTTAATGAGCTGATTGAGCAAGGATATGATCCACCGATCGATCTCTTGCCTATTGGCCATAGGTACCGATGCCTCACTATACACAAAGCCATCAATGTTGGAGTACAGCGCAAAGAAAGAGTAAGTATTGTACAATGTGCCGAATGTCTTTCTCTTCACTTCATCTATACCTGCTTCATCAAACTTGAGGTTGTCCCATGGTGGCGCATTGCCGATCATGTACCATCGTGTAGCATCTGCACCATGGGTACTGATTGTCGTAAAAGGATCTACTGCATTACCTTTGCTCTTGGACATTTTCTGTCCATTCTTATCAAGGACGAGTCCATTGCTCACTACATTTTTGAATGCTACACTATCAAATACCATCGAGGCTATGGCATGTAGTGTATAAAACCATCCTCTTGTCTGATCCACACCTTCTGCGATGAAATCAGCAGGAAATGCCTTGCCATTATCGATCATTTCCTTGTTCTCAAATGGATAGTGCCACTGTGCATACGGCATAGAGCCTGAGTCAAACCATACGTCTATCAAGTCTAATTCTCTTTTCATCGGCTCACCCTTTGATGATACCAGTAAGATATCGTCGATGTATGGTCGATGCAAGTCTTTGGGCACGGCTTGATGCATGCCTAATGCTGCATTGGCCTTGTCTATCTCTGCTTGTAATGTAGCTATTGAGTCTATACAAATCTCTTCTGTCTTATCTTCATTTCTCCATATCGGCAACGGTATGCCCCAGTACCTCGATCTTGAAAGGTTCCAGTCTTGAAGATTTTCGAGCCACTTGCCAAATCGCCCTTCGCCAGTAGATGCTGGTTTCCAATTGATGGTATTGTTGAGCGCCGTCATCTTTTCTCGCATCGAAGAAGCTTTGATAAACCACGAGTCCAGTGGGTAGTACAATACAGGTGTATCGGTACGCCAGCAGTGTGGGTAATTGTGTACATATTTCTCGACCTTAAAAGCTTTGTTTTCTTCCTTCAATCTGATGGCAATTTCTACATCTACAGATCGCTCTGGCGCTTGCCCTTCAGCATAGTATTCATTCTTCACGTACTTCCCCGCAAGTTCTGCCAACTCTGGCCTGAATCGACCTTGCAAGTCCACCAAAGGCACAGGAATACCCTCTTTATCCAATACCAACATCGGCGGCACAGGCGGTATGGCTTGCTTTGCGGCCATCATGTCATCTGCACCAAAGGTAGGCGCAGTGTGTACGACACCGGTACCATCTTCTGTAGTCACAAAATTGCCACCGATGACTCGGAAGGCATTTCCCGGATTTTCGTAAGGTAGGGCATAAGGCAGGAGTTGTTCATACTTGATGCCGACAAGGTCGCTGCCTTTTACTTCTGTAACGATGAAGTAAGGTATCGCTTTATCACCTTGCTTATAGTTAGCTAGTTCGCTTTCTGATTCTACTTTTATAGTCTTGGGTCCAAATTGTTTTCCAATCAATGCACTTGCCAATACAACCGTTACAGGCTCAAATGTGTATTGATTAAAAGTCTTTACTACACTATAGTCAATCTTTGGCCCTACGGTCAATGCCGTGTTAGATGGCAAGGTCCATGGTGTCGTCGTCCATGCTAAGATGTGGATTTCGCCCATGCCTTGTATTGCTTCGGGCAAAGTACTCTGTATGGTTTTAAACTGTGCTACCACTGTAGTATCGGTCACATCTCTATAGCATCCCGGAAAATTCAATTCCGCTGAACTCAAGCCCGTACCCGCCTTAGGAGAATAAGGTTGTATCGTGTATCCTTTATACAACAAATCTTTTTTATACAGCTGTGACAACAGCCACCACACAGATTCTATGTAATTGTTTTCGTACGTGATGTAAGGATCATTGAGATCGACCCAGTAGCCCATCTTACGAGTGATGTCATCCCATATGTCTTTGTAGCGCATGACCGTCTCTTTGCACTTGGCA
This sequence comes from Saprospiraceae bacterium, assembly GCA_043755305.1. Taxonomy (GTDB): domain Bacteria; phylum Bacteroidota; class Bacteroidia; order Chitinophagales; family Saprospiraceae; genus JADKBO01. The sequence continues at coordinate 600 of JAYUTD010000417.1, read as the reverse complement.
TTGTATTCATCGACAGAGATCTTGACACCGATGTCTTCCTTGGTAATGCCGAGTTCTTTTTCAACACTGAGTTCGATAGGAAGTCCATGGGTATCCCAGCCACCTTTACGTTCTACTCGCTGGCCTTTCATGGTATGGAATCTACAAAACAAATCTTTTACAGCCCGAGCCATTACGTGATGGATGCCAGGCAGACCATTGGCAGAAGGCGGACCTTCATAAAACACGTAAGGATTGTCCTCCGGCTTTGATGAGACCGATTTTTCAAAAATTTGGTTTTCAGACCAAAAGGATAATATTTCTTTGTCTATTTCTGGAAGGTTTAAGCCTTTGTATTCACGATATTTTGCCATAGTGGAAAAAAGATTGTTTTTATATTGGCAAAGATAAGGAAAAAACTAAAATTTTATGGATTCAACAACGGGCAGTTTACTGCATTTAAAATAACGACTAATAGAATGCAACACATGCTTTCGGAAATAAGCCACCTATTGAAATAATTTGCATTCCAATCTGTTTAATTTTTATAGTGTCTTTATTCATTTGGTTTATAAACACAAACGAGATTTCCTGGGAAAACACTATACGCTCCCGATCTTA
>JAYUTD010000416.1:0-8751 GCA_043755305.1 Saprospiraceae bacterium | reverse complement strand
GGATAGGGCTATTCCCGAAGAAATTGTACTCAACAATCAGGTTGACCTGAGTGCTGGTGGCGAATTTAATATTTCTGATAAATTTGCTTTGTACCTCGAAGCTAATAATGTATTGAACAATTTGTACCGACCGCTCTATGGCTATCCGGTGGTGGGCATCCATTTCAATGGGGGAGTAGTCGTGAGGTTGTAATTTTGCAATTGGCTAATTAGCAACTTTGATAATGGTAAGCAGGTAGACTATCAATGCCTTGGAAGCGAATAAATATGTGCCATCTACAGTCCTCGCCTTGAAAATAGCAAAGGTTTTCAATAGATCACTGGAAGAGATTTTTATGTTGGAAAAAGGTGATTGAGCTTTATTTTTAATGATAAACTTTGGTTTTGAGCTTTATTGTGAGAGTGTAAATGAATAAAAACTAAATTTCAATGTTTTGATTTGTTAAGTCAGGAAAGCTACTATTCACATTTGGTAGAAGTCAGGAGACATTCCACCAGCTCGATAATAATTGGTATTCTTAGTGAAGCTGAGACATTCTATCTGTGTGATCTCAAACAGAGGTTATACTGTCATCAAACCCTAAAGGGGATCAAGGTAATCTGGGGTGTATTGCAAAAAGGATAAAATTGGAGAATATATTAGATATTTTAATATATTTCATATATGGAAATAATTACTTACTAGAGCTAGTAATTGACATATAATTATTACAAAATGTAAAAAATATTTGACATAATGTAAAATATGTATTACATTTGCAAGAAAAACAATTATATCATGACAAACAAATTATTACTACCAAACAGGTTCAAATGGATCGGGTGCTGTCTCTTGATACCAGCCACGGTTATTGGATTTATTTTAACTATTTCTGACTATGAATCGCTTCAATGGAATGGTAAGGCATTTGCATTATTCAACGATGATTTTCTTGGAAAAAACCCTTCTTTTGGATGGATTGAAACCAACCTTACCAGCACAATCGTCGCCGTTTTATTTATTATAGGTGCTTTGATTGTGGCTTTTCAAAAGAAAAAAACGAAGATGAATATATTGCAAACCTCAGATTGTCCTCTTTACTATGGGCGGTGCTGGTTAATTACAGTTTATTGCTTTTATGTTTTATTTTTGTCTATGGCTCTGCCTTTTTCACAGTTATGGTTTATACCATGTTTACTACTCTGATCATTTTTATTGTCAGGTTCAATTATATTTTGTACAAAAATTCAAAAGCAGAGTTGGATGAAAAATAATATAAAAGTTGAAAGAGCAATTAACAATTTGACGCAAGAAGAACTGGCCAATAGAGTGGGCGTCAGCAGGCAGACCATCAATGCTATGGAAGCAAATAAATATGTGCCATCTACTGTGCTCGCCTTGAAAATAGCAAGAGTGTTTAATAAATCTGTAGAGGAAATTTTTACGCTCGAGGAAGGTGATTGAGCTTTATTTTTTAAAAAAAACTATGGTTTAGAGCTTTATGGTGAGAGTGTAAATGAATACAAACTAAATTTCAATGTTTTGATTTCTTAAGTCAGGAAAGCTGAGATATATATTTGGTCGAAGTCGGTCCCCAAGCTACTTGGGGATCGACCAGTTCAATAACGTTTGGTATTCTTAGTGCAACGGGGGAAATAATATAAAATACCTCATCTAAGGAAAAAAAGTTGAAAATAAAAACTGACACACTTTTTCTAACATTCCCAAAACTTGATAACGTCGCGGCAAAACTCGATTGCGTCGCGACAGAACTCGATTACGTCGCGATAAAACTCGATTGCGTCGCGATAAAACTCGATTGCGTCGCGACAAAACTCGATAACGTCGCGACAAAACTCGATAACGTCGCGACAAAACTCGATTGCATCGCGACAAAACTCGATTGCGTCGCGACATAACTCGATTCAACTTCATCGTAACTCGATTCAACTGAAGTGTAACTCGATTACGTTGAATAAATTAAGAAAATGTTAAGAAGATTTTGCTGTAGAAGGCTCGTTTCTACTTTACTTTTTGTTGCCATGGCCAAAAAACAAAAATTATCACATTTTTAACCTCACAATGCGCTGCTGGATAAGAAAATTCACTATTTTTGGTGATGTTCCCATTACCGATTAGTTGACAATCTCTTTATTTACTTACCATAAAAAAATGATAAAATGGCTTACAAAATTGGCACTAAGGAAAAACCGATGCAACTCAAAACTCCGCCTTTGAGTTCAGACTATACCATGCATGTAGAAGAAAAAAACGGTGTGGATATTTTGGTGTGTACCGTTGGTAAAACAATATTGCATTATGATTTAAGGTGCATTGAGGACTTGCATAAAATGCTCAAAAAGCATGGCGACTGGATGGAGCTAGGCAGTGCCGATGAACAAAAGCCGGCAAAAGATGGTACAGTAGAAGCCTGGGGCAGGTCTGAGTCAAATCCTGTAGGCGGCTGGTATGGCTTGAAAAAAGGATTCAAAGGAAGATTTGGAATGTATATACCGCCTCTTATGGAAGCTCTTGGTCTGGCTGAAGTCACCCATGAGGCCAAAAACAATAAAATGAAGGCAAAATAAGATTGGATGTGGTGTCAATTGTTTTGAATGGGCTCATTTCTATGCAAAAAGCTACTTAACAAAGTTATAAGCATTAGATTGTCAGTGCGTTGAAAAAAAACACTCGCTTTATTGTCATTAATACACTAAGTATTCTTATTATTGCATATAAAATAGGGTAAATCTTTATGGTAAATGCGTGCATATTTGATTTGGATGGTGTTATTGTGGATACAGCGAAGTACCATTTTTTAGCATGGCAAAGACTAGCAACTAAATTGGGTATTGCTTTTTCCGAAGAGGAGAATGAGCACCTTAAAGGTGTTAGCCGCATTCAATCTCTCGAATATATACTCAAATTGGGTAAAGTGCATTTGCCGGAGGACGAAAAATTGGCACTTGCCTCACTAAAAAATGAATGGTACGTAGAGATGATTTCTCATCTCAAAAAGGATGAGATTTTACCTGGGGCGATGGAGTTATTGGACGATTTGAAAAAGAACGATGTCAAAATTGCCCTCGGCAGTGCAAGCAAAAATGCAGTACCACTCTTAGAGAGTGCAGGAATAGTATCTTATTTCGATTATATTTCTGACGGCAATAGTACAGATAAATCAAAACCAGATCCGGATGTTTTTCTTATTGCAGCCAAAGGAATTCATGAGTCACCTCACCATTGCATTGTTATAGAAGATTCGATCAAAGGTATAGAAGCTGCCATCGCGGGTGGGTTCAGATCTTTGGGGATTGGTGACAAAAAGGTGCTAAATATTGCCGAGCATGTAGTTGCAAATCTGGTAGACATGGGCTGGAAAAAACTCCAATTGATGTACGCCGATTGATTTAAAAATTTAACCATATTAAATTTATAATTAAAGTATTTGTTGTATTAGCTTATATAAAATCAAAGACTAAAATATTATATGAAGGACTATATTATTGCTGATGAATGGAAGATTATAGAAAATACATTTAATCCGGATTACAATGAAATTTCAGAAAGTTTATGCAGTATAGGCAATGGTCATATGGGACAAAGGGCCAATTTTGAAGAAGATTATTCGGGCAAGTCTTTGCAAGGTAGTTATGTCGGCGGAGTGTATTATCCTGATAAAACAAAAGTGGGTTGGTGGAAAAATGGCTACCCGGAGTACTTTGCCAAAGTGCTCAATGCGGTCAATTGGATAGGCCTTCATATCACCGTCAATGGAGAAACGGTAGATCTCTCCAAAGCTAAAGAAATAAAATCCTTTAGACGGGAACTCGACATGATGAATGGGGTGTTGAGGCGTACATTTCATTGCCTGCTTGCCAATGGCTGCGAAATCATTGTCACAGCCAGCCGATTTGTGAGCATGGACGAAGAGGAACTTGCTGTGTTGAGTTACACGATTAAAGCGGTAAATTTTTCCGGAAATATCAATATATGTTCTTACCTTGATGCTAATGTTTCAAACAAAGATTCCAATTACGATGAAAAATTTTGGTTGGAACAATTACAGCATTCGGATGAAAACGAGATGTATGTTATCTCAAAAACAAAGAAAACAGATTTTGTTGTTTCTGCTTTGGCCCATACAAGCATAGAATATAATGGCAACCTTATCAAGCAAGCACATTCTTCCACCACAAATACAAAATATTCTGCACAAAATTTTATTTGCCCTCTGAAGGAAGGCGAGCAGATTACTATTGAGAAATTCGCGGTAGTTGCATCTTCCCTTAACCATGCCCAGGATCATCTGATTGCGCATAGTCGGGGCTTATTAAATACGGCAGTATTCAAGGGCTTTGATGTGCTGGAAAATGAACACAGTGCCAAATGGCATAAGATATGGATGGATTGCGATATCATAATAGAAGGTGACATTGCTGCTCAGCAAGGCATAAGATTTAATATCTTTCAACTCTATGCTACCTACAATGGCAAAGATGCACGTTTGAATATAGGGCCTAAAGGTTTTACAGGAGAAAAGTATGGTGGCAGCACTTACTGGGATACAGAAGCTTATTGTTTGCCATTTTATCTGGCAACAACGGATCAGTCTATTGCCCGAAATCTTTTGGTCTATCGCCACAATCAGCTTGGCAAAGCCATCGAGAATGCCGAAAAACTAGGGTTTACAAATGGAGCTGCACTATACCCAATGGTTACTATGAACGGAGAAGAATGCCACAATGAGTGGGAAATTACCTTTGAAGAAATCCATAGAAATGGCGCCATTGCTTATGCAATTTATGACTATGTTAATTACACCGGAGACCAATCCTATATTGCTGAAAAGGGCCTTGATGTGCTGATTGGTATAGCCAGATTTTGGGCACAACGGGTCAATTATTCTCTTGATAAAAAGCAATATGTTATGCTTGGCGTAACCGGGCCCAATGAATATGAAAACAATGTCAACAACAATTGGTACACAAGCTATATTGCTGTGTGGTGCCTAAAATATACGAAAGCACAAATTGAACTTCTTGCCGAGAATAATGTCTCCAGATGGACAGAAATAGAAAACAACCTTTCGTTCAATGCAAAAGAGGAATTGAGTAAATGGACAGACATCATTGACAACATGTATTTTCCAAAAGATGAGACCCTGGGTATTTATTTGCAGCAAGATGGCTACCTTGACAAAGAAGCCGTCACTGTGGCGGACCTGCACCCTACCCAAAGACCACTAAATCAAAAATGGTCATGGGACAGGATATTAAGGTCGCCTTTTATTAAGCAAGCAGATGTATTACAAGGTTTTTATTTTTTTGAAGATGATTTTGATATTGGTGAACATGAAAGAAATTTCAGGTATTACGAAGAACGCACAGTGCATGAGTCTTCTTTGTCTCCATGCGTACACTCCATTCTGGCTGCGAAAATTGGGGACAAATTGAAAGCCTATGAAATGTATTTGCGTACCTCACGTTTGGATATCAATGACTACAATAACGATACTGAAGATGGCTTGCACATAACCAGTATGGCGGGTACCTGGTTGTCTGTTGTAAAAGGGTTTGGCGGTATGAGGGTCAAAGAGGGGAAACTGCACTTTGCACCTTTCTTACCAACTCAATTCAAATCGATTTCATTTAAAATAAAATTTAGAGATGGATTGGTAGCTTGTACTTTTGACCAACAAAAAGTATCCATCCTCAATGAAAGTAGCCATGCATTGACTATTGAAATTTACCAAATACAGCACAGTATTGAAGCGAGGCAAAGTGTTTTTGTACCATACAATATTTGATCCGTGATACCAGTAATATGCATAGTCGCCTTTTTGGCTTCGTTGTTGACATTTTACTCTGGATTTGGACTAGGCACATTGCTTTCTGCTTTCTTATTCTTATTCTTTGATGTTCCCAGTGCTTTATTTATTACTGCCATTGTACACTTGTTGAATAACTTATTTAAGATTTCATTGGTGGCTAAAAATGTTGATTGGTCTACTGTAAAATATTTTGGAGTGCCAAGTATATCAGGAGCATTATTTGGCGCCTTTTTACTTAAATACACAGCTGGCATTTCACCCTTATACAAGTATACCTTTTATAATAAAAATTGTGAAGTAACTTACATAAAAATGTCCATGGCAATAGTTATGTTGTTTTTTACTTTTTTTGAGGCCTTCCCTTTTTTTAAGAAAATTAAATTTGAAAGCATTGGCCTTACTTTTGGCGGATTAATCTCAGGATTTTTTGGCGGCTTATCCGGTCATCAAGGTGCGCTAAGGTCAGTTTTTCTTTTGAGGGCCAATCTATCCAAACAACACTTTATTGGAACCGGCGTAATGATTGCTTGTTTGGTAGATTTTACAAGACTTCCCATGTATTATACCGGTTTTAATGCGGGTTTAATCGAGGACAACTTAACATTAATCATTACAGCAACGCTGGCTGCTTTTATTGGTGCATTTGTCGGGGCGAAGTATATAGAGAAGATCACAATAGATATAATACAAAAGGTAGTAAGCATTTTGATTATCTTTATTGCAGTTTTGTTGTTTGCAGGGTTAATCTGATTGGCAAATTAGCAAATGTGATGATTAGCAGATTAGCAAATGTGATGATTAGCAAATGAGCGAATGTGATGATTGGCAAATTAGCAAATGAGGTGATTGGCAAATTAGCAAATGAGGTGATTAGTAGATTAATGAAAAGCGAATTATAAAAAATGCACGTTGATAAAATTGAAAAAAATCTTTTATTAAACAAAACTTTAGCATTTTCATTGCTTATTGTGGAATACTGTGAGCTACTTGAAAAGGATCGAAAGTATGTGGTAGGCAATCAACTTTTGAAAAGCGGGACTTCAATTGGAGCCAATTCTTTCGAATCTCAAAACGCAGAAAGTAAGGCTGATTTTATTCATAAGTTGAAAATTGCTGCTAAGGAAGGCGAAGAAACGCAATACTGGCTTATGATATGTAAACATTCAGTGAATTACCCTGATTGTGGTTATTTATTTGAGCCATTAGAATCAATTTTGAAGTTATTAAACTCAATAATAGTGACTACAAAAGAGAAACAGAAACTAAGTGGTAAGTAAATCATCAAATCATAAAATCATCAAATCATCAAATCATCAAATCACCACATCATCAAATCATCAAATCATCACATCATCAAATCATCAAATCATCACATCATAAAATCATCATATTAGAAAAATGGAAAAATATTTATTTCTCATAGCCTCACTTGTGGTATTGAGCAACTGTAAAAATGAACCAAGTAAAACAACATTACCAATGATAGAACAAAAAGCAAGCAGACTTCCGGCATGGGCAAAGGATGCAGTAATTTATGAAGTTAACATCAGGCAATACACTCCGGAAGGCACTATCAATGCTTTTTCAGATCACATTCCAAGATTGAAAGATTTAGGAGCGGACATCATATGGCTAATGCCAGTATTTCCTATAAGTCATACAAAAAGAAAAGGCAGCTTAGGCAGCTACTATGCAGTGTCGGATTTCCGTAAAGTAAACCCCGAATTTGGCACCATTGAAGATCTAAAAAATTTGATTGAAAAGATCCATGCCTATAAAATGAAGGTCATCCTTGATTGGGTGCCCAATCATACAGGATGGGACCATACATGGATAAAAAGCCATCCGGATTTTTACACAAAAGGAAAGGACGGTCAAATCACTACACCGCTAAATGAAAAAGGAGAGTCAATGGGCTGGGACGATGTCGCAGACCTCAATTATGACAACACAAATATGAGAAAAGCCATGATCGATGACCTTTTGTATTGGGTCAAAGATTATGGCATCGATGGTTATAGAATGGATATTGCCTGGGGTGTGCCGGACGATTTTTGGAAGACTTGTAGCGATACTCTTTATAGCGTTAACCCTGATTTATTTATGCTTGCAGAAGCAGAAAGCGCAGACTTTCTCAACAAAGGTTACTTCCATTCTGGTTATACCTGGACACTTTTCCATACCATGAATGCCATCGCTAAAGGAGATAAAAACGCTACAGCTATAGATGAGTGGTTTAAGAATGAAAGAAGCAAATACAGCCAGGGCTCTTTGATGCATTTTATTACCAACCATGATGAAAATTCATGGGCAGGTACTGAATTTGAGCGTATGGGAGTAGGATACAGATCATTTGCTATATTGGCCATGACATTGGATGGCATTCCATTGATCTATTCCGGACAGGAAAAGCCATTGGTAAAAAGATTGAAATTTTTTGATAAAGACGCAATCGTTTGGGATCAGTTTAAAGACCAGGATTTTTATACTAAACTTTGTGCTTTAAAACACCAGCAAGAAGCGCTATGGAATGAGCCTTATGGCGCACCGGCTGTAAAAATTGGTGAATCAACCCATGTTTACGCATACAAAAGGGAAAAAGGCAACAGCAAAGTCGTCATTGTTTTAAACCTAAGTGACCAAAAGCAAAAGATAAAATTTACGGATGACATTGTCGATATGCTTGATATCTATCGCGGCACTCCTGCAACAAATTACAGAGCAGGAGATGAAACCTCCCTTGACCCATGGGATTCATGGGTATTGATAAAGAAATAGCAATTAATTAAAAATTTAGTATATTGGCTTTCTAAATCACATTCAATGAATAAACCTCAATTGTCATTTTGGGAAATTTGGAACATGAGCTTTGGCTTTTTAGGTATTCAATTCGGCTTTGCTTTGCAGGGCGGATTTATGTCAAGAATATTTCAAACGC
>JAYUTD010000415.1:0-3511 GCA_043755305.1 Saprospiraceae bacterium | reverse complement strand
CCGGCACCTTGGCGAGACCATGCGAAGAAATACAGCGATGAAAGTATTGGTAGCAAGTGGCTACTACGACTTAATCTGTCCATTTTTTGATACGGAGTATACTTTTGCCCGAAATGGTATAGTGGCTGATCGGGTTACCAAAACCTATTACGAAGCCGGCCACATGATGTATTTACATGAACCTGACTTGATAAAACTGACTAAAGATATAAGGGCATTTTTTGGAAAATAACAGCACATATTGGTCAAGCCATATGATTAGCGGATGTTCTTTATGGCGTCCCAGATTGCCTTTTTTAATTCAGCCCTTTGCCACGTTTTATCCCGACCTGCGTATTGTTCAAGGGTTTTTCGCAAAAGATTGAGTTCATCGGCAATTTGCGGATACACTTTGCACAGAGCTTCTACCTTTAAAACTTCATCGTCAGAAAGAAAGCCTAGGCAGTAATCTTGCAATAAACCGCTTTTAATATAATCATCTACATTCATTTGTCATGGTTGTATGGATTGAACAAATAGTAGATAGAAGTGTGTCTGGTATCAATATTTATATAGTATTTTCAAAGCATTTAACCCTTTTCTTGCCCTTGTTTTCACTGTACCAAGGGGAAAATTCAGGATGTCCGATGTTTGTTGGTGTGTCCACCCATAAAAGTAAATCATTTCTATGACTTCTGCACTTTTTTCATTGAGGTGTACCAGGGTATTTTTTTTAAACTCTGTAGATTCCACCTCATTGCCAGCCGAAAACTTTAGGTGATTATAGCCATTGTTTAACGAAAGCAGATCTATGTTTTCACATTGCAATTGCTGCTGGTAACTGGCGGAGCGAAGGTAATCGATGGCTTTGTTTCTGGCTATTCTCAGCATCCATGTGAATAGGGTTCCTTTTAAAGTATCATAGTTTTCTATGTTTTTCCAAATATTCACAAATGTATCTTGCAATAGATCTTCTCCTGCCTCCGGGCGAATGCCAAACCTGAGGATGGCACTATACAAGGCACCACTATATTTTTGGTACAAAACTTGAAACCCTTTTTCATTTTTTAATTTTATCATCTTTACCAAGGATGAATTATCTACTTCCGATGAAGTATGCCTATTGTCAATGCCCGTGACACGCGAAAGCATTTGGGGAGAAAGACAAATTAATTTAGTTGTCATTTTAGTTTTGATTGTATGGTAAATAAGATGTACATTACAATCACAAAAGTAGACTATGCCACTTATGCTGGAAATAGTGAAAATCGCTATTTTTAACTGAGGGCAGTATGAATAAGTACTCTATACAACCATCAAAAATATTTCGCTATGCAAGACAATAGTCTTAGAAAGCTGCAGGATGCAGATCTCTTATACAAGAAAATTGTGGCTATGTCATCTACATATTTTAAGGAAGATGAAGTAGAAGAAGTAGACGTCTTTACAAATGAAGCCAATCTCCTGCTGAATGGAGTAAAAGGGACAGATGCCATAATAGCCATATTTGACCATCGCAATTACACTCATTTGCTGGAAGTAGGCGGAGATGAATTTTGGGGTAATCTACCGGTAGTATCTAAGACTGAGCATATGGCGCAGATTATGAGTTTACTTGATAAAGATTATCTTTCCTTTTTTACGGATTCAGTGAAATGGTTTACGGATGTACTCGAAAAAATTCCCTTTGATCAAAGGGTCAACCTGCAAATATTCCATTGTGGCATAAGATACACCTTGGTCAATGGTAAGCCTGTGTGCCTTTTTTCCAAAGGTCTGCCCTTTCTTTATGATGAAAACAGAAAGTTTAGTTATACATTCAATTATGTGCAAAACATCAATCATTTGCTAAAAAAAGATTTCCGGCATTATTGGATTAGAATATCCTACGGCGAAAACAATGAATTTGTACATACTTTTCATTCGCAGGATAAGCTTTATTCTACCAAAGACCTGTTGTCGCCTCGGGAAAAAGAAATAATACAGCTAATCTCAGATGACTGCGACACAAAAGAAATAGCCCTGAAGCTATTTATAAGCCCGGCTACAGTAGGCAACCACAGAAGCAATATGATTGATCGATTGGGTGCAAGAGATACTACAGCACTCGTTCAGCTGGCTAAAATGGCGAGTATAATTTAATACTTATCTTCATTTTTTAACCACAGACGACACGAAGGGCATAGAGAAGATAAAGCACTAATACCCTCCGTATACTCTGTATTCTCGTCTTCATTTTTTAACCACAGAGGACAAGGAGGACAAGGAGGACATAGAGGAGATAATGCACTTTTACACTCCGTGCACTCTGTGTTCTCGTGGTTTTTATTTAACCACAGAGGACATGGAGGACATAGAGAATATCGCTTTTTTTTTGGTATTGTGTTTAATTTTGATAAAAAAGATTATTTTCATATAAAATTAAAATTATGACGAAATCTGATATCAATCTTATTTCCAATAAAATAATTGGAGCAGCTATCGAAGTCCATAAAACATTAGGGCCTGGTCTATTAGAAGAAATTTATAGAGATGCAATGGTAATAGAGCTTCGATTAGCAGGTCTAAAATTTGAAATAGAAAAACCAATTTTAGTTAGTTACAAAGGACATGATTTAAAGCGAAATTATCGGCAAGATATCATAGTTGAAGATTGTATCATTGTAGAACTTAAAGCCACTGACTCCATCACTCCAATTTTCAAAGCAAAATTAGCCACTTATATGGAATTGAATCAAAAACCTAAGGGCTTGCTTTTTAATTTTAATGTCATTAATTTGACCAAAGAAGGTATGGTTTCATGGGTAAATAAATTGTATAGTGAGCTTCCTGAATAAAGCAACTTTTTTTTAACCACAGAGGACATGGAGGACATAAAGAAGCTAAAGCACTAATACCCTCCGTGCACTCTGTGTTCTCGTGGTTTTTATTTAACCACAGGCGACACTAAGGACATAGGAAGATAAAGCACTTATACCCTCCGTGCACTCTGTGTTCTCGTGGTTTTTTTTTAACCACAGAGGACATGGAGGACATAGAGGAGATAATGCACTTTTACACTCCGTGTATTCTGTGTTCTCGTGGTTTTTATTTAACCAAAGGCGACACGAAGGACATAGAGAAGATAAAGCACTAATACCCTCCGTGCACTCTGTGTTCTTGTGTTTTTTTTTAACCACAGACGACACGAAGGACATAGAGAAGATAAAGCACTAATACCAGCAGTTTTATAAGACTTAGGACAGCAGAGAGTATAATTTAATACTCGTCTTCATTTTTTAACCATAGAGATTTCTATGGTTCATGCAAACATTTATCCTATTTTTGTTTACCCCGACCATTCACCACGTTGTATTCTTTCATTTATGAAAGTATAAATCTTACGTGGTAAAGGGAGTCAAAGGCATGATTAAAAAAGACTTTATGGTTTCATTTCTATTGGCCTCGCAAAGTTTTACTCGGTAACAAAACTAAATTGTGCTTTTTTAGCACAATTTTGCTTCGCATCGTTTTGTCATCCTAAAGGGGAGAA
>JAYUTD010000414.1:0-3532 GCA_043755305.1 Saprospiraceae bacterium | reverse complement strand
CGAGATACAACATTGATGTTTTCGCAAGGATCACAACAAGGCTTAAGAGTGACGCATATAGGGTATGGAGATTTGCAGCAATCTTGTTCGCCTTCAATACTTCCACCAAAACATATTTCTTTAGGACTAAGTATAGGCGTTCCTGAAAGTATTTTTACACACACTGTTTTACTCGTGTTTGGCATCAATGGGATACTTGACCAATCAAAGGCCCAGCTAGCTATTCCATACACATTGCCACCACAACCACAATTGCCAAAGGCATATCCAGATGGCAAGCCATTTAGAATATAGCCAAAAGCAGGATATGCACTAATATTGGTAACGGTAAATGTTACACAATATGCATAATCATTTTCAGGATCGCATTTGGCATTTATATTGCTTATGACAAAACATGTATCTTTGACAGTAGGCGGCGAGCAATAGGTTTTTAAAGTATCTCTGCATTCTGTCTTCAGATTGCCTTTAAACCAAGTCACTTCTAGGCATTGGGTATCTTTGGCTGGAGTAGCCATTTCTGTCAAACAAAAATTAAATACATTGCTACTTGTACCCAGCGGAATACCGCCAGAATTTTGTACACATAGACTAGTAGGAGAAACCGTTGACCATGTATAACCAGGCTCATTGATGGTACTTGTATTGATGATCCAATTAGGTGAGTTGAACAATTCAATACACACAGCAGTTATAGCAGTACTTTCGTTATTGACAATGTTTACTGCATAGCAACAAGTAGAATCATCTGGCATAGACGTAGGTGTGACAGTTGCAATAATCTTTTTACAGTCCGTTGTATCTTCATTGCAACTGTGGCATTTATAGATGTCCACATCACCAATTTGGTATTTTTGTTGGTTGATATAGTTGCCATCAAAATCTATGAAAATATCTGAGTTGCCATTCAATGGATAGTATCCATTTCCCGCAGGGTTGATACCTTCAAGACCATAGACCTGACAACCACCTAATGCAAGGTTTTGTGGATCCATGCAGTTGCCAGTAGCCCACGCCACTTCTTCACAATTTTGTTTGTTGGTAGCGTCAATGTAACCGTAATCTACCCCACCAGCAGAGCTATTTTGAAAAGAGTTGCTAGCACCTACATACAATTTATTGAAGTATGTCCATATACCACTTATGAACTTGTATTGAAAGACATTGGCATTATGTGGCGCACCTCTTTCTGCGATAATCATAGTACCATTTTGAGAAAATTCTATGTCAGTAATTTTTGATTGAGTGCCAGGTATGCTGTTGATTTCCAATTTTTCTTTGGTAGAGGCATTGTAAACATTGGTGCTTCCGCTTAATGGGAGAGAGTTAAATTCACCAGCACCATTTAATTCTATAGACCATATTTGGTTTGGGTTGCCGCCACTTTTACTTCTCGCAAAATATACCTTCACGATATTGGTAATAGGATCCTTATTTACAGCTACGCCCCATACAGATTGTCCATATGGTGACAATCCATTGGCTGGTACGTCCACACCAAATGGATCATAAGAGCTGAGCAAAGTACCTCCAGAGTTGACTCTGTAAATTCTGCCATCTTCAAGATTGGTAATGAAGAATTGATTGTTGACTTTGTCATAGGCAATGTTGCCAATGCCATTGCCTACTCCACCTGTATTTGGTATCTGATTGCCTCCTACTATGGAAAGTGTATTGGCACTTAGTGTCGATACAAAGTTTGTGGTTGTATTAATCAAATTAAGATATGTCTTATATACACCTGCAAATCCAGCTGGGCCAGCGACAGATGGCAACCAAGCTCCACCATCCAATTGATAGATATCGGTAGCCGCCAAATATACATTGTCAGCATTGTCAAAAGTTATACCAAATACATCCCCAATGATAGATTTTTTCCACATCAATGGATGGATGTTTGCTACTGTTGTCCAGTCATTGCCTATAGGTGCAGGAGCAGTTTGACTCACATCGTATAATACGCCTACTGGGTCTGCACCACTAAATGAATAACATGTTGCAGCCGCCCAGCCACAAAAAGATTCCTCTGTCTGACAAGGTAAGACAACTATGGTATCGGTACACATCGTCATATTTTGACAATCATCTGTGGCTGTCCATTTAACAATAGTTTGTCCAGCAGGATAAAGACCAGAAGCGGAAGCTGTATTGTTGTAACTATTGGTAGCGGTTAAAAATTTATCACAGTCGTCAGAAAAATTAGGCGATGATAGGGCAACACTTCCCTGACATTTACCATTTGCATTGGCGAAGCCTTGTACGACAATTTTGCGACCACAGCCTGTCACCTTTGGAGGCACATCGTCTTTGATTACAATGTTTTGCATACATTCTTTTGCCAAACCGCATTCATCCAGCGCCCTCCATGTAATGACTATAGATCCATTGCAATTGGTACCACTTGCTGTTTGACTGATTTTAACTAATGATACTTTCCCGCAATTGTCAGTAACCGTAGGTAGGCCATAATTTTCGGTGGCTGGATCTTGAGGAAAACAATTTATTTTTCGATCTGGAGAACAAACAATAATCGGTGGGGATGTGTCCACCAATTTTATAATTTGGGTACAGCTGCCCATGTTCTGACAATTGTCTGTATATTTGAAAACCCTTTCCCAAGTATAATCACATACTGTGCCACTGCCATTGGAATTAATGGTGGGTTGGCCCAATGCCATAGTGCAGTTATCTTTAGCAGTGGCAACGCCAGTAATGCTATAATCATTGACATCTTTATCACAAGCCATTGTAAGATCAGGTGGACAAGTCACTATAGGCCCAGTGATGTCTTTTTGTATAATCGTTTGTGTACATGCAGCCATTAAGCCACATGCATCAGTTGCTTTCCATGTTCTTACAATTGTTTTTTGACAAATAGAATTTATTGTTGTAACATCATTCAAAATCATTACCAATGGTGGAGTACCATTGTCAGTCGCTGTTGCTATTCCTGTGAGTGTGGTATTCAATACATCGGCATTGCAATCTATTGTTAATCCTTGTGGACAAATGATTTTTGGTGGGGTAAAATCACCAATAACAACTATAGTTTGATTATTAAGAACTTTAGTGCAACCAACTGCATCGGTGACAGTAACACAAAAAGCTTGTGTACCATTGTTTGAAAATTGATGAGTCAAAGGATTAGAAGTTCCTTCAACAGATCCATTGCAATTGATATCCCAATTATATGTATATGGCCCAGCTCCTCCAGATACACTAACAGAAAATGAATAAAGACCACAGTTATTTACTGGACTTTTTGTTAGAGAAACTTGGAGATTGCATGGAGCAGCACAAGCATTATTTTCATCGAATGTAATAAGAGATGCTGCTTCATTTGTGAACACTGGATTATTAATAACAGTAGAGCTATAACTTCCATCTTGTATCGTAATCGGATTTTGTTGTAATGTCAAATTTAATGTAATATCCATACAGTTATCAAGAGTAGCTGACTCTACGCAAAATAACCCATCAAAATCTCCTAACCCATTTGGGTTTCCAAGTCTTGAGTCAGTAATTAAAAGCT
>JAYUTD010000413.1:0-8873 GCA_043755305.1 Saprospiraceae bacterium | reverse complement strand
AAGCCAATAGGCGATAAACACAACTCTCCAAGTGTTTGTAAGAGATACAATAATATTAGCCACTTAATGCCTAAAAGCCCTGAATTTCCAAGGTCTTTTACATTATGGGCTATGATGAAATAAGCCAAGGCGATTATTGCCAAACCGAAGGCTTGTTTAACCGGAGAGATAGGTTCTCTGCCAGCGGCCCTCAATTTATCCCACATGATGCTAAAAGGTATAGCAAGCATGACTACAAATATACCGTTGAAAATCTGAACCATTGAAGGCGGCATGTCCCAGCCAAAGAAATTTCTGTCCGTCTGATTGTTGGCGATAAATGTCAGTGAAGAACCTGCCTGCTCAAAAGCCGCCCAAAAGAATATGACAAAAAACGATACTACATAGATAACGATGATACGGTCTCGCTCTACCTTATTCAATGAAGTATCTGACAGAATCAAGCCAGCCAGTGTAAGGCCACTCGAATAGATGAGTGAATATACATAATTTTGTCCAACAGCCAAATGGAAAAATACTGCGAGACCCAGGAATACAGCAATGGCTAGACCCAGTGATTTCTGTGTAAATACTGCTTTTTGAGATTCGCCTTCTTCGTAATCAGAAGCAATGTTTTTGGAAGGCAAGCCACCCAGTGCCCGACCTTCAGGGGACACCACGTATTTGTCTTTTAACAGATAAAAAGTAAGTGTGCCAATCAGCATAGCTATTCCTGCTGCAAGAAAGCCCCATTTGAATGCGAAGACATCTCTTGTGCCATTGTTTACAACGTCACCTACCGCAGGGCATATAAACTGACCAAGAAATGCACCCACATTGATACCCATATAAAATATTGTAAAGGCCGTATCCAGCTTACTCTTCTCAGCTTGGGGATACAGACCCGCCACCATGCTCGAAATGTTTGGCTTGAAAAACCCATTGCCAAAAATCAAAACTCCGAGTGCTAAATACAACAAAGTTTTAGCCAAATCAAGATTGGTACTAAAGGTGCTGGCACTGGCAAACAAAGTAAATTGCCCTATAGCCATCAATAAGCCACCAAACAGGATACAATTTCTATTGCCCCAAAATCGATCGGAGACAAAGCCGCCCAGCATAGGGGTGAGGTAACACAGGCCCAGAAAGCCTCCATAGATAATAGACGATTGTTCTTCACTTATCATCAAGGCATGCACGATGAATAGAGTAAGTAAAGTACGCATGCCGTAGAAGTTGAATCGCTCCCACATTTCTGTGCCAAATAATACCCAGAGCCCCTTTGGATGCCCTGGTTTTGCCGTAGTTACATCAGTCATAAATAATTAGTTTTTTAAATTAGAATCTAAAAATAGATTTTTTACTCAATAAACAATCTTTAATGCGGGTAAATTTTCCACAAGACTCAATTGGCATATTATATGTATATTTGGGTTGCCGATCTAAAGCATTGATTATAATATGAGTACAAGATGGGGGAAGTAAAAAACGAAATAAAATTTGGTTGTTTTTTGTCACGAATGCACGAATGATTTTGATAGCCACGAATACACGAATGAATTTTTTGGTGGCCACGAATGCACGAATGATTATTTTTCTGCAACCAATGCACGAATGATTTTTTTATTCGTGCATTCGTGGCTATTCCCCTTTGGCATTCGTGCATACGTGGCCATCATTTACAGCACTACTCTTTTATAACTCAATTTAATCTCCCCAAAATTAACGATTAGTGCCAAAGAATTTCCGGAAACCTTTAGGTAGTTTAATCCCTGAGCTATAAATTCTTCTGTTATTGCAGAAACACCTTTTACTTCCAATACAATCTTATCATATACCACAAAGTCAGCATAAAACTTATGGGGTAAGATTATACCCTTATAGTTGACCTCATATTGCTTTTCTCTTTCATAAGGTATATTGGCTTTTCTGAATTCATATTCTAAAGCATCTT
Source organism: Saprospiraceae bacterium (assembly GCA_043755305.1). Lineage (GTDB taxonomy): Bacteria > Bacteroidota > Bacteroidia > Chitinophagales > Saprospiraceae > JADKBO01. The sequence goes on along the minus strand of JAYUTD010000413.1, from coordinate 6,940 downwards.
TATAGACAATTTCAAGAAATCCTGCTCCAAGATTGTTATGCACTTCCATACAAACACCAATTATAGTATAGCTTTCAGCTTTAAATAGTATTGCATCCATAGTACTTAAATTTTTCTATAAATATATTTTATTTGTTTATTATCCAATAATGAACAAATATATTTTTTTGCCACGAATGCACGAATCGTTTTTTTGCCACGAATGCACGAATGTTTTTCAATTCGTGCATTCGTGGCTGTTCCCATTCTAATTCGTGCATTCGTGGCATACTTTTCTGATTATTTTTGAGAGTTATTCTATGCGTTACACTATGCCTTCCCTGATCAGGTCATGGATATGTATTATTCCACTGTACTTACCCTCGTCAACTACCAATAACTGTGATAGCTTAAGTTCCTGCATCTTGCGCATGGCATCTATGGCCAGTGCATCTCCTGCTATGGTCTTGGGCTGAGCTGTCATGATATCCCTTGCCTTGATGTCTTTATTATAAGTAATATTTTGCAGCATCCGTCTTAGGTCTCCATCTGTGATTATACCCAATACCTCATTGGCTTCGTCTACTACAGCGGTAGCTCCTAGTCGGGATGAGGTAATCATAATAATAATGTTATTGATTACTTCATCTTTGCTGACAGATGGGCTGGCATTTTTTGCCGATATATCTTTGACCCTTGTATAGAGAATCTTGCCCAGATTGCCACCTGGATGCAGCTGTGCAAAGTGCTGTGGAGTAAACCCTTTAAGGCTAAGCAATGCTACAGCAATAGCATCACCCATCGCCAATTGTACTGTGGTACTTGCAGTCGGGGCAAGATTATTGGGATCTGCTTCATGACTGATGGGTAAGTAAATACAGTAGTCCGAATTTTCAGCAAGATAAGACTGAAGATTGGATACCATAGAGATGACTTTATTGCCCCGCATTTTTATGTAAGGCAATAGTACTTTGAGTTCTTCAGTATCGCCGCTTTTGGAAATACACACCACCGCATCGTCTTTGTGTATCAAGCCAAGGTCACCGTGCACAGCATCCGCCGCATGAAGAAAAATCGATTGGGTACCTGTGGAATTGAGTGTAGCCACGATTTTTTGAGCGATCAGGGCGCTTTTGCCTATGCCAGTAATGATTACCCTGCCTTTGCAGTGAAATAGGTATTTAACCGCAGCCACTATTTCTTCATTTATCCCGTTTTGCACACCTGAGATGGCATTGGCCTCTATTTCCAAAGTATTCTTGATACTATTTATTATCTGATTGTCCACTTATGCTTAATATTAAATGTATTTGTACACATTATGCAATTTTTTATTGTAGCTTGCATAGATTATAATTCAAAGATAGTGCTTGGCCATATAAGCAGTGCAAAAAAAAAGCATATTTTATTTTGTTTATTAAGAAAAATATTTTATAACTTTATACGGAATTTTTAATCTCGGTTTTTCTGTGTCATGTCCTATGCAAGTTCAGGAAGTGGGTAATCATTCGCATTTTAGTTTAACAATTGGTTTTTAAATATATAATACATAGATGGATAATCTAGAGAAGTCGCTGAAAGAACATTTTGGATTTGACACTTTTAAGGGTGAGCAAAAGGCCATAATTGAAAGCGTACTTAAGAAGCAAGACACATTTGTCATCATGCCTACCGGCGGTGGTAAGTCGCTGTGCTATCAATTGCCTGCCTTACTGCTACCTGGCACGGCACTCATCATATCCCCGCTTATTGCCTTGATGAAAAATCAGGTCGACTCTATAAGAGGCTATAGCCAAAGCGATGACCTTGCTGCTTTTCTCAATTCTTCACTCAATAGAACCCAGATGCGTGAAGTCAAGGAAGGCATTACAAAGGGTACAACCAAAATGCTCTTTGTAGCACCAGAAACACTGACCAAAGACGAAAATATCGAGTTTTTCCAGCAGACCAATATCTCCTTTGTAGCCATTGATGAAGCCCATTGCATCTCAGAGTGGGGTCATGACTTCAGGCCAGAATACCGCCGTATCCGTACTATGATCTCGGCCATAGGAGAAGAAATACCATTGGTAGCTTTGACGGCAACAGCTACCCCAAAAGTACAGTCTGATATTATCAAAAACCTCAATATGAGGGAGGTCAATATATTTATTTCTTCATTCAACAGGGACAATCTATTTTATGAAATAAGGCCAAAAATCAATAGAGAGCAGACAATTAAAGAAATTGTACAATTTATTAAGTCGCTACCAAGTAAATCCGGTATCATCTATGTACAAGCCCGAAAGACGACAGAAGACCTGGCAAAAGTGCTATCTGTCAATGGCATAAAGGCTTCACCTTACCATGCCGGTCTTGACGCTAAGGTAAGAACAAAGGTGCAGGATGACTTCCTTATGGAAGACGTAGAGGTCATCGTAGCTACTATTGCCTTTGGTATGGGCATCGATAAGCCCGACGTAAGATTTGTCATACATTACGATATCCCCAAAAGCATTGAAAATTATTACCAGGAAACAGGTCGGGGCGGTCGAGATGGCCTGGATGGGCGGTGCCTCGCTTTTTATTCTTACAAAGACATTGTCAAACTCGAAAAATTTCTCAGGGATAAGCCTGTATCAGAGCGTGAGCTTGGTGCTCAACTCATGGATGAGATCATTGCCTATTCAGAAACCGGGGCATGCAGACGTAAGTTTTTATTGCACTACTTTGGTGAACCCTATGATGAAAAGAAGTGCCAAAAAATGTGCGACAACTGCAAGAACCCCAAAGAGCAGGTAGAGGTAAAAAATGATATGGCGACGACCATCAAGGCCGTAAAACAAATCAATGAAAATTACCTTATCAAAACAGTAGTCGAATTTATTACCGGCAAGGCTACCAAAGAAATGAAAGACTTTAAGTTTGACAAATTTTCCCTCTTTGGTGCCGGTGCTGACAGAGATGACCTTTATTGGCATTCCATCATAAGACACGGCATACTCCATAATCTTATTGAAAAAGACATAGAGTTGTATGGTTTGCTTAAAGTGACTGAGTTAGGCAATAAATTTATTGAAAAACCATGGTCTATCACCATACCTTTGAATAGAGATTTTAGCGATGCTGAAGGCGATGACGTTGTTTTAGAAGGCGGCGGTGATGTACTCGACGAAACCTTGATGAATATGTTGCTTGACTTGAGAAAAAGGGAGGCCAAAAGACTCAATCTCCAGCCTTGGATCATATTTTCAGAGCCTTCATTGCAGGACATGGCTACTACCTATCCTACTTCTATGGAAGATATGCTCAAGATCACCGCTGTGAATCAAAGTAAGGCCGCAAAATTCGGTAAGCCTTTTATAGCGCTCATTGCCCAATACCTTGAAGACAATGAAATTGAAAGACCCGATGAAATAGTCATCAGACAAGTGGCCAACAAAAGCAAGGACAAAGTCACCATTATCCAGGGCATTGACAAAAAGCTTCCGTTGGTCGACCTTGCCAAAAACGTAAATATATCTGTAGAGGAGTTGCTCGAAGAACTCAATTTTATAGTGGACAATGGCACAAAACTAGACCTGAGCTATTGTATTGAGGAAGCAGTCGATGAAGATATTGTAGATGAAATTTATGAGTACTACAAAACTGCAGAGTCAGACTCATTATTAGATGCGTACAAAAAATTGAAAGATGAAGATGTCACTTTTGAAGAGTTGAGCCTGGTAAGAATTAAATTTATGTCAGAATTTGCCAATTGATAAAACCATGCACATAGTCATTATAAACGGACCAAATTTAAACCTTATAGGCAAAAGACAGCCTGAGATTTATGGAAATATGTCTTTTGAGGAATACATACCCACTTTAAAAGAAAAATTTTCACACCTTGATATTTCCTATATGCAAAGCAATCATGAAGGTGTCTTGATCGATTGGCTGCAAATGTATGGTTTTAGCGCAGATGGCATTTTGCTTAATGCCGGCGCTTATACGCATACTTCCATCGCACTGGCAGATGCAGTAAGTTCTATCCGTACCCCTGTCATAGAAATCCATCTCAGTGATATATACAGGCGTGAAATCTATAGGCATCAGTCATTTTTGAAAGAAGTTTGTACCTTTTCAATCATAGGCCAGGGGTTACAAGGTTATGAAGAGGGTATTCAACATATTTTACAAAACCATATTCTTTAGCAAATAAACCTTTGTTGTAACATGGATACTATTTACTAAATAGTCTTTATATTTGGTATCAACTGTTTTCTTTTTTTAAATATAATTTATATATTTGTATTATTAACCATAAAAAATAATTACAATGAAGCCAAAACACACTTTATTTATCTTCTTATTTGTGCTTTTTACTGCGGCAAGTAGCTTTGGACAAAATTACAATTCTGCCATAGGTCTGAGATTTGGGTATCCTACGTCAGTATCTTACAAAAAATTTCTAAATGAGAAAAATGCGCTTGAATTATATGCTGGATTTAGAGGCTTCGGCTCATACAGCTATTTAAGTGCCAATGTTGCATACCAAATTCACAATCCTATAAAATCAGTAGAAGGATTATCATGGTACTATGGATTAGGTGCTGGTGCATATATTTATTCATTTGATAGCGGATTCAATTATGGAGATAGTGGTAAGTTGAGTATTGGCTTATCAGGGTATTTGGGACTTGATTATAGCTTTAAAGATACTCCAATAAACCTTTCTGTAGACTGGGTTCCAACCTTTTTCCTTACAGGATATGGCAATGGATTTGGAGGCGAACAGGGTGCTTTCTCTGCCAGATATATCTTAAATAGATAAGAAAAGTGTGACAATATATCGTTGATTATTAATATTATCAATATGTTGTTATCAAGTTAAGCATAGCTATTAGCAGTATAATTAAAAATATATTACATAAAAATTAAAAAAGAGTCTGTCTCAAATGGCAGCCTCTTTTTTAATTTTACCTAAAATGAAATTATCTTTATTAATTATTTAAACCACAACTTATCCTTAAACTTGTTTGTTTAATCTTCGTTTTGTAAAAAATCAATATGAGAGTTTCCGTATACAGAAAAGCACATTTCAACGCTGCACATAGATTGTTTAACCCCACATGGACAGATGAAAAAAATGAAGCTGTTTTTGGATTGTGCAGTAATCCGAATTTCCATGGACACAATTACGAATTGGAGGTAAAACTTACCGGTGAGGTAGACCCTGAAACCGGCTATCTTTATGACCTTGGCAAGCTAAAAGACATCATAAAAGCCAAAATTGAAAAAAAATTTGACCATAAAAACCTCAATATTGAGGTAGATGAATTTAAAACACTTAATCCAACCGCTGAACATATTTGCTATGTAATCTATCTAATACTAAGACAGGAAATAGAAGAAAGGTACGACCTGGAGGTAAAACTATGGGAGACGCCAAGAAATTATGTGAGTTACCCAGCCTAAAAGACATTCCTCCCTATATTCTGCGCTTTCATAAATCTAAAAAATAAATTATCTTTGGTGCTCAATGAAAAAAGCATTAGAATTATTGTTGCTGTTTGGATACCACTTGCTATTCTTAGCCCTACAATTTATTTGCTTTTATATTATCATCAATTATAATAAAGAACAAAAAAGTATTTTTATCAACTCTACAAGTTTATTGGCTACAAGCATCAATAGCAAAGTAGATAAGTTGAATAAGTATTTGCTTTTACAGCAAGAAAATGACAGTTTACAAAAACAAAACGCAAGACTGATCAAAAAATTCATTGATTATGATATCAATGCCCGCCAGGATACCAATGATACCCTTGGTGTAGATTCTTCAAAATATATTTTAGAAGCAGTGGATATTTGCAATAACACCTTCAACTTAAAAGACAATTATATTACCTTATGCCAGGGATCTAGGCAGGGGGTGACTGAAGATGCAGGGGTAGTGTCACAAAATGGAATAGTAGGTGTGGTCAGAAAAGTTAGTCCCAATTTTAGTATTGTAATGAGTCTACTGCATAGTCAATCAAATATCAGCTGTACCATTAAAAGAAATTTAAGAAAAGGCATCAGCAGCACCGGTGTATTGACATGGAAATCCAATGACCCAAAAATCTGCTCTTTGGAATCCATACCCAAGCACCTCATTGTTCTGCAAGGCGATACTGTCATCACAAGTGGCTATTCAACTGTTTTTCCCAGAGGATTGTTAGTTGGAAAAGTAAAAAATGTAACCCTAGCCAAAGGGAGCAATTCATATGCTATAGATGTAGAGCTTTTCAATGATCCTGCAACATGGGATGCCATATATTTGATTAAAAACAAACTTGGTGAAGAACAAAAAAAACTTGAAAATTCAATGTTAATAAATGAATAGTGGAGTAATATATGCCAATATATGGAGATTTGTAATCTTCTTTCTTTTGCAAGTAGTGATTTGTATAAGAGTAGATTTGTCTTCCGGCAACTTCAACTATATTCACCTGTTAATCTATCCTATTGCCATTTTTATGTTGCCTATGAAAACACCAAAAGCCCTGGTATTATTAATCGCTTTTGTATATGGCTTAAGCATAGATGTTTTTTATAATTCAGCTGGGGTTCACGCTTCTGCTATGGTTTTTTCTGCCTACATAAAGGGACTTATATTAAGGTTTTTAGAACCTTTTGAAGGGTACAATGTGGATGATTATCCAACAATACAAAAAATGGGCCTCGGTTGGTACATAAGTTTTATTAGTATCCTGCTCTTATTGCATTGCTTTTTCTATTTCAGTGTTGAAGCTTTTTCATTTGTATATTTTTTTGATATATTTATGAATACGATATTCAGTTTTATTGCTTCCTTGACTATAATTTTACTTATACAGTTTATATTCAGACCAAAACGATGATCAATCTTTCTGATAGAAAAAACAATATTATTTTATTTGTTGTTTTATGTAGTCTTTTACTTTTAGTGAAAGTGGCTTATCTACAGCTATTTGAC
>JAYUTD010000412.1:0-3541 GCA_043755305.1 Saprospiraceae bacterium | reverse complement strand
TATATTTCAGAAAGAAATGGAGTTCGTACATTGCGAGGCATCTATTCAATGCTAACAGGTGGCGCTTTTTTATTGACAAGCATGGCGCTTACTTTTTTTAATGTCTTACCTCAGATGAGGGGTTTTATTCTATTTGGATTGACCGGAATAGGAATTTGTATAGTGGTGGTTGGGCTGTATTTGTTGTTTGAAAAAGAGAATATTTCGTAACTGAAAAAAATTCCTTATAATTTAGAATACTTATCTTTTAGCCCTGCGTAGCTATTTATCGAATGTAAAATAATGGTAAAAGGCAATTTTTACACTTGATTTACATAGTTTTACATACTTTTATTGAATGTTGGTAATATCAAGTCTAATTTTGTCCCATTCATTCATCAAATAAATTTTAAATTAAAATGAGGCTTTTATTTTGTGCTTTACTGCTTGCCCAGTACTCTTTCATTTCTTATACCCCACACACAATAAAATCGGCTACCGCCAAAGAAATTATATACCAGTCTGCGGATGGTGGCAGTCACTGGAGCGACATTAGCGACGGTCTGCCAAAAGGCGTGTCACCCAACTGTTTTCATCCCACTGATGGTGAATTACTCTTAGGTACAGAACACGGGGTCTATAGAAAAAATGCTAAGTCACTCTGGCAAAAAGATCCGCTGATGAACGAAAGTATTGTAGGATTCATGACAGTGGGATCTACAGTGTATAGCAGGAGTTACGACAAAGGAATTTTTCAGGAAATGGCTAGTATATCAAGCTGGGTGCAAGCATTCACGGCATTAAAGGACAAATATGTTCGCAGAATTTGTACAATGCAGGATGGCAATCTCTTCTCTTACAGTGATCTTGGTATATTCAAATCCACAAACAATGGACTATCCTGGACAATGGTATATAGCGATGAAATCGTACAAAGTTTGAATGAATTCAAGGGAGTATTCATAGCAAACGCAGGAAGGGGCTTGATTCGTTCAACGGATAAAGGCATTACATGGAAAAAAGTACCAAACAGCGAAATGATCTGGAATATCATTGAAACGGAAGGAATTCTATTGGCTTGTGGTAACAAAGGCTTGTACCAATCAGCTGATAAAGGGGCGCATTGGCAACAAACAGTAACTGAGTTCGGCCAAATTTATGAAATCAAAAAAATAAACAATCGCTTAGTTATTAACAGCAATGGACAAGTGAATCAAAATGATATTATTGGACCACTTACCAATAAACTAAGTCATCTTCACTACTCTGAAGACAATGGAAAAACATGGCAAAATATGGATAAATCACTCGCTCTTAATTATTCTATTAGAGGACTGGTTAAACACGGAAAATATATTTTTTGCAGTCATGAAAAAGGCGTATCCCGCACCTCAGATTGGGGAAAGACATGGGAACTAGTACTTCCTGTTTCTGAAAATATGGGTTACCAGATGAGTGTCAAAGGAAATATGTTGTATTGTATGAAGACTTTGTTTGGTGGATGCTGATCCCGTATTAATAAATATTTTACTTCACTAAAAGAAAGATAGCCTTACTAATCAATAAGGCTATCTTTTTCAGTGCATTTCATTCTTCTTGGTAAAATGTATAATTCCTGCCCTGACCACAAGATAAATAAAAGCAGTAATAAGTGAAAGTACACCGCATATAATAATTGGCAACACTCCACCAAAAGTATAAGTTATCCCCAATACAAATCCTAAGCAACACTCTGCAAAGTAAACCGGAATAATTAATGCGAGTATGAATACTCCATAAAACATATATTCCAAATGACTGTCAAACCCTAGTGTGAATAATATTGCTAACACAATGCCAAAAATAAAAGCACTAAAAAAACGTATAAGAAGTGTATTAAATGCTTTCTTATTATTTTCTGTTATTCCATTAAATAGCCTCTTTTCTATTTTATGAAACATAAGGAATGAAAACAAAGGAATCAATACTCCACCCCACCAATTCGAAAATGAAGGCAGGTCTGCCCGAGCCAGCAAATGATGACCTGACACACCACCATGAAAATGATCCCATAACAAGATTGTCCATATTGCAAGAGTAACCGCACTTAGAAAATATAACCGCAGCATAGAAAAAGTTGAGTTGTCCATTTGTATATTTTGATGTGAAAATGCACAAACTTATTCTATATCTATAGAATTTTATACAAAGGAATGCAAGTAGCCGATAAAGATTGATTTAATTTGCACGTATAAATCCACCCATTGAAATCTGGATAATGCATTTTCTATCTTTTTACACCCTTCGACTTCCTGATATTAACCGCAACTACTTTGTACTCCGGACACATGGCCTCAGAGTCCCTTTCACTACTAGTAATGGTATTGAGCATCAAGTCAGGAAAGTGAAATGTAGTACTCAGTATGCCAGCCTTTACCTCATCAGTAATTCTGGCTTTGATATCAACCTTACCTCTTGGTGATTCGACACAGACCATGTCTCCTTCCGAAATAAAGTGCTTTGCTGCATCATCAGGATGAATCATCAACACATCTTCCGTAAGTATCAGGTTATTGTTGGTACGGCGTGTCATTGTACCGGAATTGTAATGCTCCAATTCCCTATTGGTTGTAATGATGTAAGGGAATTCTTTGGCATGAAGCACGGTCTCAGCTGTCTCCTTGTACACAGCAGTTTGAAATTTTCCCAGACCTCTTTTGAATGTGTCTAAATGCAATATTTCCGTATCCTTTCCATCTGCGAGCACTGGCCATTGCTTGCCATTTTCGCCCAGTTCATCCCACTTTACACCTGCAAAGAATGGAACAATTTGGGCTATCTCTTCGAGCATTGTAGCTGGATCGTAAGGCGCCTGATTGTGCCCCATACGATTCATAATTTCTACCATGATTTGTCCATCAGGCTTTGTACCTTCCAGTGGCGGTACTACCGCTTGCACCCTTTGGATGCGCCGCTCACCATTGGTAAATGTGCCGCTCTTTTCCAGAAAAGAAGAAGCCGGTAAGACAACGTGGGCATACTTACACGTCTCTGTCATAAATATTTCCTGGACAACAAGTAAATCCAGATTTTTCATTGCTTTAATTACAACATTAGTGTTGGGGTCTGTTTGCACCAAGTCTTCTCCCATTAGCCACATTGCTTTGAGTTTTCCATCAATGCTGGCATCGTACATTTCCGGAATTTTTAGCCCTTTACCTATAGGTATAGGTGCATTGTAAAAAAGAGAATATTTTTTATTGATCTCTGCATCATATGCATCAAGATAGCCGGCACCCTGATGTGGCTGGCAACCCATATCCGCCGCTCCTTGCACATTGTTTTGTCCCCTAAGGGGATTGACTCCCACACCTCTTCTGCCAATATTGCCTGTGATCATTGCAAGATCAGCAATCAACATTACTGTATAAGTGCCTTGAGAATGCTCAGTCACTCCAAGCCCATGAAATGACATGGCATTTGGCGCATTGGCATAAGCCATTGCGGCTTCCCTCACCAAATGCCTATCAACTCCGGTGATTTGCTCAAGCTCTGTAATATTGAGGCCTTTGACATAGGATTT
>JAYUTD010000411.1:0-3541 GCA_043755305.1 Saprospiraceae bacterium | reverse complement strand
GTGACAAATCCATTTTCATATACTGCAGTAATGCCCCCTTTGCGCTGTAAAGCTTTGATTCTTGGATTGTTTTCATCCATGGAAAACAAGGCAAGGTTGCAGGTCAGATTTTTCTTCATATCATACACCAAATCATCTTCTGCATTCAAGATGGCATATCCACCGGGCATTACAGTTTCTGGTATTACTGCTTTGACTTTGGCCAGTTGTTCTAAAGTATGGATGCCTTTTAAGCCCAGGTGATCCGCAGCTACATTGGTGACAATTCCTACATCACATTGAGAAAATGCCAATCCAGCTCGCAATAAACCGCCTCGGGCACATTCCAGCACTGCAAAATTTACGGTTGGGTCCTTTAGCACAAACTCTGAACTAGCCGGCCCAGTGCAGTCCCCTTTCATCAGCAGTCTGTTCTGAATGTATACACCATCACTTGTAGTATAGCCTACTCTATAGCCATGCATTTTAGCCATATGCGCGATCAATCTGCTCGTAGTAGTTTTGCCATTGGTGCCGGTGATGGCCACTATAGGAATTCTGCCGGTATCACCTTGCTTTGGAAACAACTTATCTACTACAGGAGCAGCAACGTTTCTTGGCAATCCTGACGTAGGGGCAAGATGCATTCTAAAACCTGGTCCTGCATTTACTTCAAGCACGGCGCCGCCTGTTTCAGAAAGGGGATGGCTAATGTCAGTACTCATGATATCAATACCACAAATGTCAAGGTCAATGATTTTTGATATTCTCTCACACATATCCACGTTGGCAGGATGCACGATATCTGTTACATCCTCTGCCGTGCCTCCTGTGCTTAGATTAGCCGTATCTTTGAGAACCAATTTCTCTCCCGGAGGAATAACAGAATCCACAGTATATCCTTTTGCAGCAATGATGGTTTTTGTGAGATCGTTTAATGTGATCATAGTCAAAACATTCTCGTGCCCAAATCCTCTGCGTGGGTCTTCGTTGACCTTATCTACCAATTGCTTTATGGTCGACTTTCCATCACCTATCACATGCGCCGGTGACCGCTTAGCTGCCGCGATCAATCGGTGGTTGATTACCAATAAGCGGTAATCTGAGCCGGTAATGTATCGCTCTATGATTACCTTTTGGGACACTTTTTTAGCTGCATGAAATGCTTCTAAGGCCTCGTCATAACTATTAATATTTACTGTAATGCCCCTGCCATGGTTGCCATCAACAGGTTTCACTACTAAAGGAAATTTTACAAATTTGCACGCTTCTTCCAGACTACTTTCTCTGCTAATAATTTCTCCTCTTGGTACAGGTACTTCTGCTTGCATTAATAGAAATTTTGTATCTTCTTTGTCGCAGGCAATTTCTACCCCAATGCTACTTGTTTCACTGGTAACGGTAGCTTGAATTCTTTTTTGATTGGATCCATAACCCAATTGGCATAATGAGTATTTATTCAATCTAATCCATGGAATGCCTCTGCTTGCCGCTTCTTCAACAATAGATCCGGTACTTGGCCCAAGGCGCTGCGCTTCTCTTAACTCACGCATTTCCTGTATATCGGCAGCCATGTCATAATCCTCACCCTTGATTAAGGCTTCACATATTTTTACAGATAAGGTCGCTGCATAACGGCCTACATTTTCTTCCAGATAAGAAAAGACAACATTGTATACCCCTTTCTCACCATAATCTCTTGTTCTTCCAAAACCGGTATCCATACCGGCAAGTGTCTGCACTTCCAGGGCAATATGCTCGATTACATGGCCCATCCAGGTACCTTGATCAACCCTCATGAAGAAACCTCCGTCAACCAACTCTGAACACCTGTGTGAATACATTGATGGAAACATGGCTTTCAACCGATCACCAAAGCCAGGTATGGAGTTGGTCGGCTTATCTTCCATTTCTTCTAAGTCCAAAACCATGACTATCAATTTGTGTCTTCGTATCGACCAATAATTTGGCCCTCTCATGGCGTTGATTTCCCGTATCTTCATATTTGATTGTTTTGTAAAAATAAATCGCTTATGCTAAAAGCGGTTGAAAAATACGAATACTTATGTAAAAGTCAACTTTTTGAGAGAAATAAAATGAAATATGCCGGAATTCCGTGAATAAACGAGCAAATGTTACCAATAGATTATCGCTTCAAAAACGATGCACATGGCTCCAAAATTAAACCATAATTCATACGGTGCATTAACGATTCAATGTTTGAAGGTACAAGATATTTTATTTTTCCGTACATCGTATAAAAACAGAAGGCTATCTTTTTTTAACTTACCCACTTATGATTCGTCCGTCCTCCATCTCAATAATTCTATTGGTCCGGTTGGCAAATTCATTGTCGTGTGTCACGATTAATAAAGACTGATTATATACGGAGGCCAATTCCTGAAAAATACCAAATACTATTTCACTGTTTTTTTTATCCAGATTGCCGGTTGGCTCGTCGCCCATGATGATGATAGGATCATTGATCAAAGCCCTGGCAATAGCCACTCGCTGTTTTTGACCGCCGGATAGCTTATTGGGCCGTTTGATGGCTTCACTTTCTATACCAAGGATTTTGAGTTTTTCATATGCACGATGTTCTACTTCTTCTTCGGTATATTTTCCAAGTTTAAGTCCCGGAAGCATTACATTTTTTAACACTGAAAATTCGTTCAGAAGATAATGGAATTGAAAGACAAAACCTATCTTCTCATTTCTGACGCTGGCGAGTTCTGCTTCGGTTTTGTCACGCATAGGCACTCCGTCCAACCACAACTCTCCTTCATAATCTGTGTCCATTGTAGACAAGATATACAGCAATGTAGATTTACCACAGCCTGATTTTCCTATGACCGATACAAATGAACCTTTGTCAATGCCAAAAGATATATTTTTAAGTACTTGTACATAGGTAGGGTCATAAAAATATTTTGTAATGCCTTTGGTCTCCAGTACTTTTTCACCCATATTATTTACCTCTTATGATGATGACCGGATCTATTTTACTTGCTTTGCGTGAGGGAAAGTAACCTGCAAAATAGGTAGTAACAATTGAAAAAACCGCACCAATGACATAATACCTTGGATTATAATCAATAGGATACGTTTTTACTGCCGGTAATGATGCAGTGTTAAAAGGTATGTGGTCAATTATTGCAGAAAGCCCAAGCCCAAATACTAGGCCAAGTGTACCTCCTACTATGCCTATGGTTGAAGCAATCGCAATAAAAACAAAATTTACGTCCTTGCCCGAAAATCCCACTGCTTTTAAAATGGCTATGGAATCCATTTTTTCATAAATCATCATATTGAGGATATTGTAGATACCAAACCCTGCAACTATAAGTAAGGTAATACCTACAGCATAAGATATCAATGATCGAACAAAACTACCTGTTTCAAATTGGGCATTTGCAGTTTGGATGTCCAAAGCATCTAAGTCAAAAACGTGGCTAAATTCAACAGCAGTTTTTGGTGCCTTTGTTAAGTCTTTGAGTTTGATTTGTAAATCTGTTATGTAATTGGAAGATTCACCAAGCAGTTTTTGTGTAGTAGCAATGGA
>JAYUTD010000410.1:0-3542 GCA_043755305.1 Saprospiraceae bacterium | reverse complement strand
CATAGTAGCGAGTACATCGGTATAAATTGTAGGTAGTTCATCCACTTGCATGTGCGCTTCGTTTATACTTTGTATAAATGTAATCCAAGCATCTGCTTGTTGCAGTGCAACCATAGCGCTAGGGTCCATTGCAAAATCTTGAAACATGGCCTGCAAGCGTGCATTGGCTGTGGTGTAGTCTGCATTAACAATGTCTTGTGCAAGCAATGCTTGCTGCGAAGGTAATGAGTTGAGTCTTTGAAGCGCTTCTATTCGCAGTTGTTCATTTGGCTCTAGCGCGACCTCGTTATATGCCATTTCTGCATTGTCGAGCATAATGCATGTTTGAATATGTGCAAATTGTGATCTGAGTGCGCGCATGTTACTACTCAGAGTTGTGCGCAATGTTTTCTGGTCTCGGCCTGCATATAAAATGTCAATCATATAAGCAGGCAAAGGGTCGCTTTTTGATTCCATAAACTGTATCAAAGTACCATCTTTGAGTAAGTCCGGATTAGCCAACAATATTTCCAGTGTAAGTATATGCGGATACACATTAGTCATAACGGCCATTTCTTCTAAGACAGCACTACTCAAATAAGGGCTTTGTGCCAGCAGTTGCTGACGTGTATCCATAACCTCGTTACTCCAAGTAGATTGCACTTCTGCTATCATACTTGTTGTATTTCCTCCATCTATAAGGTGGTCATATATGTACTTTAAAGTACTGTATTGTTGGAGCAAAGAGTTGCCCCACTCCACCATACCGGGGAATGGACCATTAGTACCTTGGCCTACTATAGGGCCTGTATCCATAAGTGTTTTCCAAGCTGGGCAAGTATTTTCATCTATCTGGAAAACATCCGACATTAGGGATACATCCGATTCAACAATATAGTTTTCGTCTGGGCAATTGCTAATACACCAATAAGTTATGTCATTAGAGTTATTATAAAAATGCCCACTACCAGGAGTAAGCAGTGGAGAGCCAACAGAGGTGAATGTATTGCCGGCTTCTTGCGTACTTGAATTGATATCAAACGGTACCCAGTTTTGATCTACCGAAATACCAAGACCTAAGTCTGAAGCAACCACAGAAAAGTCTCTAATATTATTTGCATTATGGTTGCATAAGTAACGCAGCCCATTTTGTTTAAATGAGTCGTTATTGTCTTCATCGGCACGGTTGCCCCAATGGAGTCCCTCTAATGTGTTTTTATACACAATGTCATTGGTAGTATTGGAGTTTTTGCAAAGTATGCCAATGTTTTTACCACCGGCTAGTTCGTAACCTTTAATATGGTTTTCGTCCACACGAAAATTTGCGGTGAAATTGGCTAATGATATGCCTATGCGTGTGGTGGCATAATCCAAATTAGGAATGTTGGTTGGCTGCCCAACATCTATGATATTGCCTGAAAAAGTACACCCTGTGGAACTATTGGCATAAATTCCATATCGGTTTTGAAAAAGCCTAACCTTTGATACTGTGCAAGAGCTGCTGTTAGAAATAGATATAGCAGTTTGAAACCCATGAAACTGACAGGTGGAACCGCTGCCTTCTAATACAGTAGTGCCTAAAACAGCAAATCGTGAGTTGTTTGCAGTAATGCCATAACCTCGCTGCCACCAATTGGAATTAGTTTTGAGGTTTTGAAAATGGCAGTCTTTGTAACTATAGCCATTTACATTAATGTATTTAACAGCTTGATACAATTGAGGTGTATAAATAAAATGACTGCTTAAATCATCATTACTGGTAAATGTACAGTTTTCAAATGCATAGAGTTTCAATCTTCTTGAATTCCGTATGTCAACAGCATTTTTACAATTATAAAAAAGTGTGTTGTTGATATCGATATATGCACCTACAACAGTGCCATCGAGCATAGAGTTTGGGGGATTCAAATTAGCATCGTTTACACGTATACCATAATAACCATACTTTAATGAGCAATCATTCATAATGAGTTTACCACTAACTGAGGTAGTAAGGCTGTTATGTTCAACGGTTATGCCACCCCACCGCAAACCACACGACAGGAAATGGCAGTTATTAAAGGTTACTTTTTGCGCCTCCTTAATAAAAACTCCGTAGTCTATCGATTCAGGAAAATAAAAAGTTGAGTTATTAATAACAACATTCGTGCAGCCTTGTTGAAAGATTAGACTACCACCCATATATATTTCCTGATCACTCAACGCATTGCCAGCAGCATTATTATTTATTATTAGACCATTATTGTCAAAGTCATAAAGTATATGAAATACGTCCATTTCCTGACATCCAATAGCATCAGTAACGGTGACGTAATATGTACCTACATCTAAATTTGACTGATCCTCTAACACGGATTCTAACATGGAAACACCCGTCCAACCATAACTGTAACCAGCAGTGCCTCCTGTGACTGTAAGATTAATACTTCCAATAGAACCCAAGGCACAACTTGCATTTGTCACCTCACTTTCAATTATAATTTCAGGATTAATTTCAACAATAATATTCTGAGAGGCAGAACAACCATCAATATTAGTTGCTTCAACTGTATACGTTGTTGTTACATCAGGCGATATATTTAGAATTTCTGCATTGGCGACCATGTTTGCATCCACCGGACTTGAAGTCCATTGGTATATAGAACCAGTCCCAGCGTTGACCTCTATTGTTGCAGAGGCTCCCTCACATATAGGTTCATTTGGTTCTGAAACTATTGTAATAATGGGTGTAGCTGAAACCATTATGTTAAAATTTTCAGTGAATTCACAATCAAACTCATTGGTATAATGATAGGTAATTTGATGCATACCAACAGATGCATTTGTTGCATTGAAGCTTGCACCATTAACAAATTCGCCTGAAAATTCTCCACCAGAAGGAGAAATGTATGGTGTGATCCAAGTACTGGGATCACCTTGACAAATTGTGTACAGTTGGTTAAACACAAAATTTGGTTCGGATATATAATATAGTGCAAATTGATCTAATAAAATATATTGATGTGTGTTGAGATCAGAATCAAGCCCATCATATCCTATAACGAGCCAATCGATGTTTGTATTCTGATTCACTTCAAAAGTTAAAGAAACAGGCACCCAACTCGCATTGTTCAGATAAGGCACAGTGGTTGTTGTAAAATTCATATCACATAAATTAGGATTGAATACATCGCCCATATCCTCTGCATTGCTACTTCCACAAATTGAAATAACCACATCTTCATTTCCCAACTGAGTTCCATTTATTTGTTGGTCCACTACTTTGGCATAAAATGTTAATTCGTATGTTCCAGCTATTAAACTTCCTGTCAATTCGGTTTGAATTGCCTCGTTGCCATCCTCAGCTCCCCATAATCCAACAAAATGATTATTATCATTACTTCCATTGTATGTATATATTCCTGCATTGATGGAGGCAATTAAATCTATTGGAATATTATAGCACCCATTCCAATTGGTACAATTGCTAGTAAAAAGATCAGCGGTCTGAGCAGCAGAAGTCCAATTTTGCACCAAGCCATCAATATGATAATTGTCATTACAATCATCGTCAACACATTCAA
>JAYUTD010000409.1:0-3547 GCA_043755305.1 Saprospiraceae bacterium | reverse complement strand
ATTTTTAAGCAACACAAACTGCGAAAATAGATTTCCAATAAAACTACCACAACTGGCGGTAATGGAGGCTGTTCCTACAAGTACTACCTGCCCAACTTGTAACGATGGCTTTATAACGGTAACCAATTCGATGGAATGCTTTCAATGCACGCCTGGTAGTATAAAAATATTGGGAGAAGATAGAATCCAAGATTACACAGCTGACAATGCAGCCAAAACCCTTAAAAAAGGAGAGTATTATGCAGTAGCCGAGGATTTGACCACAGGCTGTTATATTGGTATCGTAAAGGTAAACGTAAAATAAAAATTTGATTGAAGAGTATTGATGATATAATAGCAGGATGTAAAGCTGGCCACCAAAAATGCCAGAATGATATGGTGCATATGTTTGCCCCTAGACTCCTTGCTTTGTGCCAGCGATACACCAACGATAGAGACTTAGCGAAAGACGCACTTCAGGAAACTTTCATAAGTGCTTTTAAATACATAAATTCTTACAATGGGTCTGGATCTTTTGAAGGTTGGCTCCGAAGGATAGCAGTCAATAGCAGTCTCAAAATGATTAAGACAATGAATAGCAGGCATTTTGTGGATGAAAGTGTCATTGATACCAATGCCTTTGCAGAAGTACCTGATATTTATGCTACACTCAATAAAGAGGAAATACTTTTATTATTGAATCAATTGCCACATGCACAATTTGTAGTCTTTAATCTTACTGTAATCGAGGGGTTTAACCATGGTGAAATTGCAGCCATGCTCAGTATTACAGAAAGTACATCTAGGGCTACACTTTGTAAAGCAAGAAACAAATTGGTTGAAATTATTAAAAAAGAAGACCCGGAAATGTATGAGAAATTAAATAAACAAAAGATAAATAATTTTTAAATTCAACAGTATGAATTATAGAAATTTCGAAAAAAATATTAAAGATAAATTGTACAACGCTGAAGTGGACTTGGACATCAATCAATTTATCCTTGATTTAAATACAAAACAGGCAAAGCCTCGCAATGGAATATTTTTTCTGGCAGGAGTGATTGGTTTTTTATTTATTGCAGGAAGTTTTTACTTTTTAGGCATGCACGAAGGACAAAACAATAGGGCATTGGTACATGACTTTGCTGTGAATACATCATTGAGCGAAAGCAATGTTGGTCCATCCGCTGGGGAAAATAAAGTAAATGTCTCAAATGGCTCTGTAATCAAAGTAGCCCATCCAGAAACAAAATTAGATCTAAATGAAAATCTTACGACTGTCGTGGCCAAAAAAGCTACATATAATAATGCACTAAACAATGCTAAAACATCTGAAAGTAAGACCTCAAAAAAGGATTTACATGCCGGTAAATTAAGTCCAACTTATTTTGAAAATGCAGCAAGTGAAGTTAATCCAATTATAAACAGCAAGCAAGCGCCTGCATATTTAAGTGTAAAAGAAGAATCAATGAATGATGGCAAAGACAATACAAGTATTGCCATTACTGCCAGCAATTCAATGGCGCAGTCCATTCTGCTATCTTTACCAACAATTGCTGGTATCTTAAAGAAAGAAAATATAGAAATTTTCCATCCTTATTCCAAAGATGTCAAGTGTCCGACTTTTACAAAAAAGAGCCCATACAGATTTTCTATTATACCGGAAATAGGTTATTTTATGCCAATAAAATCCATTTTAAGCAATACCATTGAGCCCTCTGAAGTTTTTAATTTAAGAAGTAAAAATGAGCAATCACTCGAAGGACTGCAAGCGGCACTTTACCTGCAAATGCAAAAAAATACTAGCCCGTTCTACCTACGAGCAGGTATCAATTACGCCCAGATGACAGAGAGAATGAAACTTGATTATACTTTTGTGCAGCGTGACACATCTATTGGCATTATTTCTATTACTAAATCTCCTTCAGGAGACACAATTACAACCATATATGGCGAAATAGTTAAGGAGACTCAACGCCAAGGCACAAAAATCGGTCACCACAAATTTCAGTTATTTGACATTCCAATATCTGTAGGATTTGAAAAACCTTTTAATGGCTTCAATCTGGGAGTGGAAATTGGTCTTTCGTTTAATGTAAGCATGTCCTCTACCGGCAAGCTATTAGAAACCAGTAATACATTTAAAAATATTTCTT
The DNA here is from genome assembly GCA_043755305.1 of Saprospiraceae bacterium. Classification (GTDB taxonomy): domain Bacteria; phylum Bacteroidota; class Bacteroidia; order Chitinophagales; family Saprospiraceae; genus JADKBO01. The sequence continues at coordinate 1,412 of JAYUTD010000409.1, read as the reverse complement.
CGAATGCGCCTTATAAGAGTAATCTTGGATTGAACTATTTTAGCAGCATTTTTATATCAAAGGAAATTTTTGAAAACCAGAGCATATACGCAGCGCTCAGGGCTAGGTTTATTCCTAATCAATTTTCAGAATCAGGCGCTTCAATTTCAGAAAAATATAGCTTTGTCGGTGTGCATTTAGGGTATAAAATTAATTTTTAGCAAAGCAACGAAAACTTTGTACATTGTTTTTCTCTTGCTATTTCTTTGTATACGCTTTTTATAACCACCTATCGGTTTTTGTATATCAGACAACATTGTTTTAAACAATGCCACTCTTGGCTTATAATTGATCTGCAAATCGAGTGGTTGATCGCCATTGACTTTCAAAAGCAAAGCATATCTTTTCAAAAATAAATTAAATACTCTTTCATCAATCAATATTATACACATAGTTGTAAAATATATGTGTTTTTTTAGTATTAAAAATAATTACAATAATAAATTATGTATTAAATTTAATGCAGTATATTATTTCAATATACCAGATAATTAACCTATTTTATTTACCATTAAAATTTCATACTATGAGTTTTGATACAAAGGATATACGGAATGTCGTCCTGATGGGACATTCCGGATGCGGGAAGACAAGTTTTGCAGAAACTATGCTTTTTGAATCTGGTGCCATATCAAGGATGGGTAGCTCTGCGGAAGGAAGTTCAACTTCTGATTTTACGGCCATTGAAAAAGAAAGAGGCAACTCTATATTTAGTACTTTGATGCATGTAAAATGGAAAAATTCGAAAATCAATATTATTGATACTCCAGGCTATGATGACTTTGTCGGCGATGTAATTTCTTCAATGAAGGTGGCTGACACGGCTGTAATCATTATAAATGCAGCACACGGAGTGGAAGTAGGAACGGAGATTATCTGGGAATATATGGAAACTTTTAAAACACCAGGTATGATAGTCATGAATCAAATAGATCATGAAAAATGCGATTTTGAAAAGACGCTAGATCAAGCAAAAGAAAGGTTTGGGCATAAAATTATGGCATTTCAATATCCATATAACCAGGGACTAGGATTCAATAAAATAATAGATGCCCTTAGAATGGTCATGTATGAATTTCCTGCATCCGGAGGCAAACCAATAAAACAACCTATTCCAAACGAGGAAATGGACAAAGCCATGGGTTTACACAACGCTCTTGTAGAAGCAGCTGCAGAAAATGAAGAAGGGCTTATGGAAAAATTTTTTGAAGCAGGAACGCTCACAGAAGAGGATTTATCTAAAGGGCTAACTATTGCACTAGCCAATCAGCAAATAATTCCGGTATTTTGTTGTTCATCTACAAGAAATATGGGCAGTGGCAGGATCATGGGATTTATCAATGATATCTGTCCATCACCTGCTGATCGTCCGG
>JAYUTD010000408.1:0-3566 GCA_043755305.1 Saprospiraceae bacterium | reverse complement strand
GAGCAATAACCCCAGTGTTTAATGACACTAAAAAGAAAAGAATAAAATTGCACTTTTTAATCATACTTTTGAAACTTAAATATAGAATTATAACGGTATCTTATTACAAAACGCGAACCAATTTTTAAATAGCGCTAATATAATGAAAAGGAATAATGTATATAGCAAATTCGATCGATTATTAATGAATTATAGGTATAAATGGGTGAAAATTATCATAAATCAATGCTTACTGCGCTTCAATAAAACAGATGGGCAGTCAAACGTGGCCTGGTATTTCTTGCGCACTCATTTCATAAATGCAACGGTTCAGGACAACAATTAATGTATTGCTCTTATAAAGATACAGAGGAATTAAAACTTGTATTATTTACTAAGTTTGGACTCAAACGGAGCAATTGATTTTTAGTTGTCATTAACATTTGTACAATTGTCTACAAGAAGTATCTCACATACCATTTGGCTTAATTGAGTTTGAGCACGATTACCATAGCTAATTGTCATACTTTTATCATAGGATTCAACACCTACGATGGTAAGTTCTACGCCCAGCGCAATGTTTTTATCATTTAAAAATTTCAGGAAATCTTCAGATGATTTTGTCAATGCAACCAACTTCACTACCTGACCCGGTGTACAGTGACTCAATTTATCATAAGATTTTTGGGCTATTTTCCCTTTTTTATCAGGAATAGGAGACCCGTGCGGGTCTATGGTAGGGAATGAAAGCAATTCATCCATTCTGTCAAAAAAAACGGTTGAATCAATATGTTCTATTTGTTCGGCAATATCGTGCACTTGTTCCCAGCCAAAGCCCATAATCTCGACCAGAAACATTTCAGTGAGGCGGTGCTTTCTGATCACTAGTGCTGCTTCCTTTCTTCCTTTGGCTGTCAGAGTCAAAGGCTTGTATTTTACATACTTCAATAATCCCTTTTCATGGAGCTTATTGACCATACTATTGGCAGTAGGCACACTAATGTCAAGCGATTTGCTTAAGTCAGACAGGCTGATCTCTCCAGTGGCATTGGCCAGTAGAAAGAGTGATTTAAGGTAATTTTCTTCCGTATGTGAAGCCATTGTGGTAAAATCTTCACAAATATATAAATAATATTTGAAAATACATTGTTAGATCAATCTAACTTATTATATTTGTCTATCTAAATATAAAAATTTGGTTTTAAACTAGGCCAACCAAACAGTTGCTTGGTGTATTCAGAGGAATAAAAAACAAGATGACAAACGAGACGACAAAATCATTGAGTGAGGTAAATGCATCCATTAATACCGTAAACAGAAAAGGATGGAAACGTCTCTTTGCATTTCTGGGCCCGGCCTATTTGGTAAGTGTGGGTTATATGGATCCCGGCAATTGGGCTACAGATATTGCAGGTGGATCTCAATATGGCTACAAACTAATATGGATATTATTGATGTCTAATTTGATGGCTGTACTATTGCAAACACTCAGTGCCCGCTTAGGCATAGTAAGAGGATTGGATCTTGCCCAAGCTTCCAAAAATGAATTCCCAAAATGGATCAGTATACAATTATGGATCTTAGCAGAAATCGCCATTATCGCCTGTGACCTTGCTGAAATAGTAGGTATGGCGATTGGCTTGAACCTGCTCTTTGGTTTTCCTCTGATATGGGGCATATGCATTACCGCTTTTGACACCATACTTCTCCTGTTTCTGATGAAAAAAGGCATGCGTTACATGGAAATGTTTATTATATCTATGGTCGCCATCATTGGTGTTTGTTTTGTATTGGAAATGTTGATCGTTAGTCCGGATTACGCGGATGTGGTAAAAGGATTTGTCCCCTCAGCATTAGATGGAAATGCCTTGTATATAGCAATTGGTATCATCGGAGCTACAGTGATGCCCCACAATTTATACCTGCATTCGTCACTTGTTCAAACCAGAAAATTAGACGGTACTACAGAAGGAATAAAAACAGCGTTAAAATTCAATTTCATTGATACGGTCATTGCGCTCAATCTGGCCTTCTTTGCCAATGCAGCGATTCTCATTCTTGCGGCCACAGCATTTTACCTCAATGGTTACCACGAGGTGGCAGAAATACAAGATGCTTCGGTTATATTGGAAAAATTATTTGGCAATGCCGCACCAACTTTGTTTGCTATTGCATTAATTGCAGCAGGACAAAGTTCTACAATCACAGGCACATTGACAGGGCAAATCATTATGGAAGGGCATTTGAACCTGCGTATCCAACCCTGGTTAAGGAGAATGATTACGCGACTGCTGGCAATCGTACCAGCTTTGTGCACCATACTCTTCATGGGAGATAGTGCATTAGGTAGTCTTCTTATATTAAGTCAGGTTGTCTTGAGCCTTCAATTGGGATTCGCTGTAATACCATTGATCCATTTTACTTCCAATAAACAAAAGATGAAAGAATTTGCCATCAAGACCTGGGTCAAAATTCTTGCGTGGATCAGCGCTTCCATCATAGTATTTCTCAATGTAAAACTAGTCATTGGTGAAGTTACAGGCTGGCTTGAATCTGCCGGTGAAAACAAATACCTGGTCTATCTATTTGTTATTCCATTAATGTTAATTTGCGCATTTTTGCTCCTGTATGTTGCCATTCAGCCGCTGTTCCGTAAAGGAGAAACAGAAAGAAATCAATTGCCACATGGCCATGCATTAGACCATTTGGTAGGTATGGATATCAGTTACAAAAACATTGGCATTGCACTTGATTTTTCCGGCAACGACCAAAAGATCATCAGCAATGCATTATTCTTAGGAGGTAAATCTGCACAATATACTTTAATTCATGTAACCGAGACAGCAGGTGCAAGATATTATGGAGAACATACTTTGGATAAAGAAAGCCAATTGGATGAGGCCTATCTCGTGAAATATGTTGATAATTTAAAGGCCATCGCTTACAATGCTGATTATAAAATCGGATTTGGCGACCCTACGAATGCCATAGCAAACATAGTCAATGAACACAAGCTTGATTGTCTTGTCATGGGAGCCCATGGCCACAAGGGCATCAAAGACATCTTATTTGGATCGATCATTGATGCTGTGAGGCATAAGATCAAGGTGCCTGTGTTAATAGTGAGTGAGTGATTTGGAATTTGAGTAGTGAATCAACGGCTTTTAATTTGAAAATGTGATGATTAGCAAATTAGCCAATGAGAGCAGTGAATCAACTGCTTTTTAATTAGCGAATTAGCACATTAGTTAATTAATCAGTGTCAAAACTCCACTATCAATCCGATCGTCGGTGTCACCTGGGGTTGGTCATTGTTTAATTTTAGCGGTATGGCATTGCTGCCGTCTAGCTTGATTGCATTTCCATCTGTGGTCACAAATGCCGTATTCTCTTCATTTCTTGTAAAGGTATAGTCATCGGGCTGTATAGATTTTGCTGCATACCAATTGGTAATATCGATAAAGAAATCAATGGTAGTCTTTCTGAAATTCCATTTCTTATCAATTCTTATATCGCTTGCATTGAATGCACCCAATCTTTGAGAATTCAATCTGCTGTAGTCCAATACACCCTGCCCAAGGCTAAGG
>JAYUTD010000407.1:0-8949 GCA_043755305.1 Saprospiraceae bacterium | reverse complement strand
AAAATGAATATAGAAGTCATAAGATTTGACCAGAAAATGTTCTCTCTGGATACCAACAAAATAAATGGCAATTTACAAAAACTTGCCAATACATACCCAGCTTTTTACAATCTATACTTTACCAATATATTGCCTCTTACCAAAGATTCTGCTCAGCTGGGAGAAGCTGTTAAAGGTTTTATTAGTGATGATCGGATTCGTAAGTTATACGATACGACTCAAATAGTAATGCAAAACTGGCCAGTAATTGAAAAAGAAATGAAAGAAGCTTTCAAGTATATCAAACATTATATTCCAGCCTTTGAACCGCCAAAAATTTATACTTTTATAAGCGAATATAGCATGCAGTTAATGATCTTTGATGACCATGGCATAGATGGGTTGGGTTTAGGCCTTGATCTTTTTTTAGGCAACCAATACCCTTATAAAAATATTGATGCCTCCAATCCAAATTTTTCGGCATACCTTACCCGTACATTTAATACGGAGCATATTGCACCTAAAACAATAGACCTTATTATTGACAATATGGTTGATGGTGCCGGTGGTGCCAGACTCATAGATCTGATGATCCATAATGGCAAAAAACTATACCTAAAGAAACTTTTCATGCCTTATACAAATGACACCCTAATCTTTGAGTATACAACTGCTCAATTAGATTGGGTTGGAAAAAACGAATTAGAAATATGGGGGTTTTTAGCTGATCAAAATCTTGTCTATGAGTCTGTACCAACAAAAATCTCTAAATACATCAACCCCTCACCAAATGCTCCGGGCATGCCCGTAGAAGCACCAGGAAGAACAGCCAATTATATTGGATTGAAAATCATTGAAGCTTATGTTCGAAAATATCCCAATACGTCTATTCAACAATTGATTAATCTTAAAGATGCGCAGAAAATATTGGAACTTTCAAAATATAAGCCAAAAAGAAAAAATTGAAAGAAAATATGCAATCCTGGGTCGAAGCCATGAATGAATTAGGCGCCAAACGAATTCCATTTTTCTTCCTTATTTCATTTAATAAACAAATTTCTTATATAATCCCATTGGCTTTATTAGATGATACTATCTCATTTAAAATAAACGAGCACAGGCACGAATCAAAGGTGCAAAATAAGATGCAAAAACTGGCTTACTTCAATGCCCATCCAATACCATTTGACCAATATCGCAGTGTATTTGATAAGGTAATAAAAAGAATTAATTACGGCGACAGTTATCTGGTCAACCTTACCATTCCCACACCAATCGATACCAATCTTTCGCTTGAAGACATCTATGTCATGGCCCATGCCAAGTACAAATTGCTTATTAGGGGCCAACTTGTGGTTTTCTCGCCAGAATGCTTCGTGAAAATTACAAACAATTGCATCTACTCTTTTCCTATGAAAGGAACCATTGATGCTGCTATAGAAAATGCTGCTCAAATTTTGTTGCAAGATGACAAAGAAATATCTGAACATTATACTATTGTGGATCTAATAAGAAATGATTTGAGTATTGTATCAAAAAATGTACAAGTGGTGAAGTTTAGGTACATAGATAAAATACACACCAATGACAAAGAATTATTGCAGACAAGTAGTGAAATAAAAGGCGAGCTAAACCCCGATTACTTTGAGAATCTAGGAAATATTTTCTATCATTTGCTTCCTGCCGGAAGTATCAGTGGCGCCCCGAAAAAAGCAACACTTGATATCATTGAGCATTCGGAAATTGATCAGCGAGGATTTTATACCGGTGTGTTTGGAGTATTTGATGGGAAAAATGTAGACTCCGGTGTCGCAATCAGGTATATAGAAAATAAAGACAAATCTCTCATTTATAGAAGTGGCGGTGGCATCACATCAATGAGTATTGCGGAAAATGAATACAAAGAATCAATCGATAAAATATATGTCCCAATTGGTAGAAAGCATCTGGATTAAAAACAAAATCCCAATGAATATCTCTTACCATCAGCGAAGGTATGCTAAGGCATTGCTCAAATTTTACCCTGGTGCACAACCTATGGATTTACGCCATGCTATTGATACAGATTTATGCCGGACACCTGAAGTAAAATGCAGAATTATATATGGTGATACCATACTTAGCGTCGAATATGAAACCTATTCACGCAAAAAAATAGTTTCATTGAAATGTGTTGAGGCCAATGACGTGGAGTATAAATATAAATACTTGCATCGTGATGCTTTGACAAAACTATATGAGAAGCGTGAAAACTGTGACGAAATCATAATGGTCAAAAATGGTTTAATCTGTGATGCGTATTACTACAATCTTGTGTTTGAAAATGACTTAGGATTATTTACCCCGGAAGTCCCACTTTTGGCCGGGACCATGCGGGAACAATTGATAGCAAACAGGGTACTAACACCTGTGTCTATTGCACTTGAAGACCTGCCCAAATACAGCAAAATTCACCTGATCAATGCCCTTAATCCTCTGGGATGTCAGCAGTTAAAAGTGGCCTCAATTTTATAGGATTTTGTTAAACATATCATCGATCCTATACATTTCATCCAGGGTATCGTCTATGAACAAATAGATATCCGGTATACGTCTAATTTGTTTTTTGATTCTGGCGACAAGTCCTTGCTTTAGGTTGTATAGATTTTCTTCCATTTTGATCAATACACTGTCTTTGTCCTCGACACCATAAATACTCACATAAATTTTTACTTGAGAAAGATCCGGGCTTATTATAGCCTTTGTAACTGAAACCAATACATCGCCATATATATATCGACCCTCTTGCTGAAGGACGTAACTAAAATTTCTTTTTATCAATTCTCCAAGCTGTAATTGTCTCTTCGTTTCCATTCCATTATATTGATTTACAAAGGTAATAAAATAGTAGTTAACTTTATGGACATTCATTCACTAATTGTATTTTACTTGCAAATCCCTGATGGCAATTAAGTCTAAAAACTTTCAGTATCTCGGCTCATCAGACAGTTTTTTGAGCTGAATTTTTTCTTTTTCTATGTCTGAAGGTATCCAAATAGCCCTGCCATTATCCTCAAACAGGTATTTATTGCCATGCTCGTCAGTAAACGCGTAACCATTCGTTGCATTTTGTATATAAGTAACCCAGTTTGTCTTTCCGCTGAATTTAGCTTTTAAACCATCGCGGGTTTCGACGATAGTTACTAAAATGCCGTCTATATCGGGTTGCCATGTTCCTGTGACTTTATTGGCATAATTCGGCCAGTTGCTACCTTTTTTTTGCATTGAATTGTCATAATTAAAATCCCTTCCTTCGCTTGTCTCTGTATAACCTTCGTTTTTTGTATAAAAATCATCCTTATTATCTTGAAGGTGGCAAGATTTGCCTCTATCACGCGGCAATTCTATTATTCTATCAAATACAATTTTTCTATATCGATTTCTATGAAAGGGAATATAGATTAACACATTACATTGGTCTATAATAAAAAGATTGCCAGCATTGTCTGCGAAACATTTATTCGCGGATCTCCTGAAAATCCGTGTGCCTTGATAACCTTCAAGGCCTAAGACCAGCAAAGCACTTTTTTTCTCTTTTACTTTAATAGATTCTAAGAACATTTTATTGTACCAATACCCAGATAGTGAATAGTGGTTTCCTTTTTCAGCAAAAACAGCTATTGGCCCAATCAGCAATACGAAACAAAAGGTAAAATATCTCATTGTATTAATCATTGAATAAGACGTATAAAGTTGTAATTAGAGACGAAGTAATAAAGTCAATGTTAATTAAATATATGTTAAAGCGGCTTTAGTCCTTATTTTTACTGTTTGGGAAAGAACTAATAAAAATATAGCTATAAATTTCTATATTTGGGTATGCGTAAGCCAGCCTTTATATTTCTATTGTTTCACACAATGTTTTGCATAGGCCAAAATAGGGTTTTCAAAACTAGTATTGGGAAAATCACTTTTGTATCCGCCGCACCTAAAGAAAAAATAAAAGCCCAGGCCAACACATTGCGAGGCGTACTTGACATGAGAACCAGAAATTTCTCATTCAGTGTACTTATGAAAAATTTTAATGGATTCAACAACCCACTTCAGAAAGAGCATTTTTATGAAAATTACGTAGAGACAGAGGAGTTTCCGGAAGCGACCTTTAAAGGCAATATCATTGAACCTATACCAGAAGGGAAAAAACAAATACTAAGGGCAAAAGGAATGATGAACATACATGGTTTAGCCAATGAGATGTTGATAGAAGTAGATATGTACTTAAAAGGGGATGTACTCTCATTTTCTTCAAAGTTCAATTTGATTCTTGAAGATTATAATATCAACATCCCCAGAATTGTCAATCAGAAAATATCAAAGACCATTCTGGTAAGTGTAGAAGGTGTTTTAAAGACAGATAAGTGAAAATAAGTATTGCCACCATATTTGTAATTATTGCAACCATTGCACATGGCCAGCAAGCTGTGTTCGAAGAAATTGAATTGCCCGAAGAAATGGTCATCCATAAAATAACGCAGGACAACAGAGGATTTCTATGGTTATGTAGCAATAAAGGTATTGCCCTTTACAATGGCTTTGAATTTGAAAGCATAGGCCTTCACAATAAAAAAATTACTGCCATAAATGCCGCAGACGCAGACCTGTTGTGGGTTGGCACTTCGGAAGGAGAAGTCTACACCATTATGCCCCGTCAAAGGGAAGTTTTACCAAAGTTGGTAATAAAATTTAATGCGCCAATAAAAGATATTGTTCCCTACTCCAAAGGCGTAGTCATAGCAACCTATGGTGAGGGTTTGTATAAGTACCGCGACAAAAAAATTACCGCTATCAAGAACCTATCTTCTAAAGAAATATATGATATTGAAGTGATCAGCAGAAATAGGATAGCTGTGGCTTCTGACAGAGGTATTGATATAATCAATATTGAAGATTCTACAAAATTTGAGCGCCTCCGGGGATTGCCGGACAATATCATAGTGAGTCTTTGCAATAATAAGAACGACCTGGTTGCAGCCTCCTACGACAATAAATTGTTTTCTGTAAATTTGGATACAAAGGCAATTTATATTATCGACGAAAATATCAAAAGAGAACAATATATTGGCTTGCAATGCAATGGGGACAAAATACTGGTTCATACCAATAATGAAATAGCTGAATGGCAAAATGGTAAGAAAACTGTTTTTTCCAAAAAACAAAACGATTGGAAAATAACTTCTTTTTTCGTTGATGATGAAAACAATTTATGGCTTGCACAGGGCAAAAATTCACTATTCAAGACCAATCTATTCTTTTTGCATTATAGCTTAGATCTAAAGGAAGAAATACAGTCTATGTCCTATTTCAATCATTTGTACTATTTGGGCACGACCAAAGGAATTCATGTCAAATCAGAAATATCCAACGCCACCATTAATGTCCTATTGCCTAAGGAAAACATTACTGTGCTTAAGCCATACAACAGTAAATTATGGATCGGTACATTTTCCAATGGCATATATGTGTATGATGTCAATAAAAAGCACATGTTTCACTTTGGTAAAGTAGAAAATATTGACGACAATACTATATTGGATATTGAAATGTCTATTGGAGGCAAGATAGAGATCGCCACTTTAGCCGGTATAAAAAGCGTTGATTCAAATTTTTATAAAAGCAAGAAATTCAAGAGTGTAATCGAAAACATTTATGCCTACGATATTTTCGTCGACAGCAAAGGTGTCAGATGGTACGGAAAGGACCGCAATGGGCTAACAAAAATAGAAAATCAAGATACCACGCAAATAAAGTCAATAGAGAATAGTCTAGACCATAAATCCTATAAACTTGGGTCAATCTATTCCATTGCAGAGCAAAACGGGGACATGTACTTCGCTGCCACAGCTGCCGGGCTAGTACAATATAAAAACAAACAATGGACAATCATTCCTACCACTTATAAACCCAATGATCCCATCACCTCAATAATAAAACAGAATGAAAATACTTTACTATTAATTAGAGTATCAAGATTTGACATCATTGACCTGAGAGATTTACATATATTGCCATGTATCAATAATGGCGCTGTCGATGCAAATGACTTATACCTCAATAATTTTTGCCTTGTCCAAGGATCCGTATATTTTGCATATGGCAAGGGTATTACAAAATTTTCCAATAACAGTCATTTGAAAAAAGATCCTCAAATTAGTTTAGATAAAGTAGAAGTGAATCTTGAAAAAGTCAAAGAAGGCATTCATCAATTTAGCCAAGGTGACAATAATTTGAGATTTACCATTATTGGTTGTTGGTTAACCAACCCGAAATTGATTGAATACCAGTATAGATTAGAAGGCTTTGATACAGAATGGAGAAAGACCAAAGATAGGGTTGTATCTTACCCAAAGCTCCCTCCCGGCCCTTATACTTTTAAAGTCAGGGCTTCTGAAAATGGAACTTTTAAAAATGAGAAAATCATCCAATATGCATTTGAAATAAAAAAAGCGTATTATAATTCCTGGTGGTTTTATGCCTTATTAATAGGTTTGATAGGGGTTTTTGCAAACTGGCTAATGCAGCGCAAAAAAAAGGAAGAATCACTGAAAGCAGAGTTGTCACGAAAAATGATAGAAGCCGAGCTCATCAATCTAAAAAGTCAATTGGATCCCCATTTTTTATTCAATACATTCAATACTTTGATAGGATTGATTGAGGAAGATGCTAAAAAAGGCGTGCGATTTACCGAAATCCTCACCTCTTTTTTTAGACGATTGGCTGAATTAGGCAATAAGGAATTGGTCACTGTCAAAGAAGAATTGGATCTGGTGACCAATTATTTAGAAATTCTAAAAGAACGATATGGTAGTAACCTTACAATCACCATTGAAGACTCGATTCAAAACATAGGTCACACTATGATTCCGCCAATGAGTCTGCAAATGCTTATAGAGAATGCAGTTAAGCACAATGAGGTAAGCAAAGCGAAACCGCTTATTATTTCTATTGGAAGCAATGACCATTACCTATTTGTTAAAAACATTAAAAACAGGAAAATATCAAGCAGTACAGAATCCCTTGGCATAGGCAACAAAAATATCTTTGAGAGATACAGACTCTTAGACCTGCCTTCGCCTTATATTGAAGATGGGTTGACGTTATATATATTTTACCTTCCCATAGTGAGTATGAAAAAAATTAGTTGATTTGGAAAAGACAAAAAATAGAAATAATTTATGCATTTCATTGCCTTTAAAATAATTTATTTATGAAATCAATAATTGTTGAAGACGAAATTGTAGCTGCACAAAGATTATTAAGAATGCTCACTGAGACCAATGAGCCAATAGAAAATATTGCCATTTTCGAATCTGTCGAAGAAATAGCAACGTACTTATTGGCCAATGAACATCCTGACATACTGTTTCTAGATATAGAAGTAGCAGACGGAAATAGTTTTGAATTGTTTAAAATTATGGAGGTAAAAAGTAAAGTGATATTTACGACAGCCTATTCAGAATTTGGGGCAGCAGCATTCAGAAAAAACGCTGCAGATTATTTGCTTAAGCCTATCAAATTGGAGGAATTAAAAGAAGCAATTGTCAAAGTAAAAAATCAATTGCCCGTAGCGCAAGATGCTTTTGTCGAACTGCCTCAGCAATATAAAGACAGGTTTTTAATAAAATTTGGGTCAAAAATTACAGTCATTAAAACCGAGGATATTGCCTATATCTATTCAGAAAATAAAATTGCTTATTTCTATCTCAGATCAGGCCTGAAAGTCGCTTCAGATTATAAGCTGCAGGATCTGGAGGCAATGTTGGATCCAAAAATGTTTTTTAGGGTCAACCGCCAATTTATCGTGCATATTGATGCTATCCTGGCGATGAATACTTTTACTAAGGCCAGAGTAAATCTGAAATTAGTTCCAGCGTTCAGGGAAGACATCATAGTTAGCACGGAAAAAACACCAGAATTAAAAGAATGGTTGGAAAGGCGCAATAAAACAAGATAAAGAAGAGACTCATTGAAAGAGGATGCTATGCAAAAAACCGCATTTAAACCATAAAAAAAAAGCCTCAATCAAAATTGACTGAGGCTTATTTTTCGCTAAGTTATATAACTATATGACTATAGTTCTTAGTTAGTTTTTGACTAGTGAGCAGGAGCTGCTGCTGGAGCTGGAGCTGTAGTATCAGCTGCTGCTGGAGCTGCTTCTGGAGCTGCTGGAGCTGCTTCTGGAGCTGCTTCTGGAGCTGGAGCTTCAGCTGCTTGGTTTCTACAAGATGTTGCAATTGCTAACGCTGCTACGAAAAATACAAAAAGAACTTTTTTCATTTTTTTAAATTTTAATTTGTTGATATTAATATAATGCAAAGATAGATGCTATCTATCATAGGTTTTGTTTTACTTTATCAAACGTATGCCAAATAAAATGTTAATGTTGTAGCAGCTTAGTGTAAAAAAATATTAATTGCTGTTTGTTAGTTGTTTACACATTTAATATAATTATAATTTGTCTTTTAATCCCACGCAATCTCCAGCTAATTGCATGATATTCTGGTAGATGGTTAAAGAATTAAACCCAATTCAATGAAAGAAACAATAAATTCATGGCTTGGCTACTCAGCCCAAGTGGAATATGGGTGCTTAATTAAATAGGAATTGTAATACCTTTCATCGTCGGTAACATCCTGGCTTGCCCATGCAGGGATAGCATAGGGTTCGTCTTCTCTTGCCAGTTCAACTTCTGCCACCAAAAGGCCATCGTTTAAACCAAAGAATTGATCGACTTCCCAAAGATGGTTTTCGTGATGAATGTAATGCCTGGTTTTTTCAATAACATTTTCTCCAAACAATGCTATCATCTCCAAAGCTTCGTTTATCGGGATTTCGTATTCAAATTCTTTTCTTACTGCATTACTTGTTTTGCCTTTTATTGTAATAAAGGCAGATGTCCCCAGTGTCCTTACCCTTATCGTTTTTTCCGGATCA
>JAYUTD010000406.1:0-3568 GCA_043755305.1 Saprospiraceae bacterium | reverse complement strand
TATAAACTAGAGTTGGTTTTGTATAACCTTTAGGTTTGTATTTTGGTCAAGTAATTGTAACTTTGCAATAAAAACTACTATGAAGTCCAAAAGTTTTGACTACATATACATATCTCTTGTATTGATAGATTTATTTGCAATGTATCAATTTCCCGGTCTTAGATTGATCTCAAAACCCCTAATTGTAACATCATTGCTCATATGGTACGTAATGCAAACCCAGGAATTTCAAAAACCTAAAATTCTTACAGCTTTAATGTTTGCATTAATAGGAGATATTTTTTTACTCTTTGACTACCCTTTGTTTTTTCAACTGGGGATTGCAGCTTTTTTAATAATGCAATTATGTTACGTTAGCTTTTTCAGGCAATATTATATAAGGCCTAAAGGAAATTACATTTATTTTTCTTTATGTGTCTTGATAGCTGCCATGTTATTTAATGCCTTATTCTTTGAAAAATTGGGTGATTACAAATTTCATGTCATTTTTTACTCCATTGCTATTTCCACAATGGTATTTTTTGGAATCAATCAGCAATTGTCAAAATTTATTTCTATTGGATCAATTCTCTTTATGGTTTCAGATCTTACACTAGCTTTTAATAAATTTGTGACTCCAATTGGTATACTTCCCTATTTTATAATGGCTACCTATGCATTGGCACAGTACTTTATAGTAAAAGGTGTGTGCTTGGCCAAGTAAATCCTCCTCTTATTGTAAATCCATACTAGACATAATTCTATCTATATCAATTTCACCGTTAGTCGGCAAAAGGTAGGCGTGTATTCCTATTTCCCTTGCAGCTGAAATATTTGCGGCATTATCGTCGATGAATAAAGTTTCTTCCGGTAAAATGGATGCATCTCTAATTACATATTCAAAAATTTCTCTTTCAGGCTTTCGCATCCCTAATTCATGAGAATAATAAGCTTTAGTAAAAAACACTTTCTCGAAATCAATAATTTGATGGTTTCTCTTTAAATCTCGCTTTACCCAATTGAGGTGAATTTCATTTGTATTGCTTAATAGATACAGATTAAATCTGGATTTTAACTGTTTGAGTAAGGAAAATTTATCCTCATTCCATCCCAAAAGCATAGCATTCCAGGCTTCAATTATGTCAGAAATATCAGGTACCTCTTTACACATATTTTGCAAGTGCCACAAGAAATTTTCCATTATTATATTTCCTTTTTCATAATTGTCAAACAGCAAAGAATGTTTAAAATACAATTCTTGACCTAAGGTTTTATCACCCCCTATCATATTTGAAAGTGCATTGAACGTTTTTTTTGGATCTAAGTCAAGTAAAACTCCGCCAAAGTCAAAGAGAATATTTTTTATTTTCATGTTTATTTTCCTTCATTCAATTCATAATATACCGCGTCAATACTTCTTCCAAGTCCGTCACCTTTCCACTCCTCCGCTCCTGGTATAGATTTATATGTAGCCAAAACTTGCTCTTTTGTTTTGCCTTCTTTTATACTTTTCTCGCCTAGTTCCAATAACTTTATCAAGTAATTTTGAAATGCCTTTATATCTTCTTTATTTACAATTACATCGTATCCTTGGCCAGCGTGCCCAGCAATAAAAATAGTTTCCTTGTCAAACTGGTTGAGAATGTGATCGTGCACTTGTATCCAATTTTTGATACTTGCGCCTGAACCCATGTCAATGTATGGAAATCTTCTATTGAATACCAGATCTCCAATGTGGGCCACGTTACTATCTAAAAAATGAACAATACTGTCGCCATTGGTATGGGCTGGTCCATAGTAATAGCAATTTATATTTTCCTTACCCACTTTTGTTACATAAGTATTATCAAATGTGGTGTTTGGCAATAAGATATCTTTTAATGTATTTTTTTGTGTCGCTACGTTTTTTTGATTAATTAATGAATTACTGTGGGCAACAATATTACTTACTTTGTTTTTAAAAAAAATATTGCCGCTCGTATGGTCACTGTGGTGATGAGTATTGAAAATTATGTCTATTTTTTCATCCGTAATTTTATTCATTTGTATCTGCAGATTGGCAGCTTGCTCTGGAAATTGAGTGTCGACAATCACACTTCTTTTGCCATCGATCATCCAAGCTATGGTCCCACCTTTCTCGCTGAAGTATCCAACTTTTCCTCTTAAATGCTTCATTTGAAATGGTGATGCTTTAGGGATATCCTTATAGATACCGTAATTAATTTTATTGCTACAAGAAGTGTGCATACCGATAACACAAACTCCTATTAAGCCGGTTGAGCTATCTTTTAAAAACTTTCTTCTGTCTATCATAAATACTTTTTTATGCCATGAAATAATATAAATGCAAATAGGCCCAAATAGATGGAGCCAAAATTTTTAAGCCTATAAAAAGGATAACGAATCGTATATCGCAATGATGCTCCTTTCAATACCATCTCCCTGCCACTCATCCATTTTAGGTATCACTTTGACATTTTCCAAAACCCAATCCTTACTTTTGTTCTGGTTTATCCATTCTTTACCACAAGCCAATAATTGTTCCAAATAACAAGCAAATGCTATTAAATCATCCTTTGTAATAATAACATCATATCCTGGTGCTGCGTGCCCTGTTATAAACAATGTATCCTTATCATATTTTTCAATAATGCTATTTAGTACTTCTATCCAATGAATAATGCTTCCACTGGATTTAATATCAATATAGGGATAGCATCTGTTAAAAACCAAATCCCCAATGTGAACCACATTTGAATTTTCAAAATGAATTATTATATCTCCATTGGTGTGCGCTGGCCCAAGGTATATCGCTTTGATTGATTCATATCCTATAGTTACATTATATTCACTATCAAAAGTAAAATCGGGATAACACTGGCCAGATTCTGATTGAGTTAATGAAGCATTTTGACTTTGATTGAATGCCGAATTAGTATGGGCAATAATTTGCTTTGTATCAGTCCTTAAAACAATATTGCCTCCTGTATGGTCAATATGGTGGTGTGTATTAAAAAGAATATCTATAAGAAGGTCTGACATCGAGCGGATCTGCGTCAACAATGTATGTGCCTGAGTTTTGAATTGTGTATCTATAACTACTATGCCTTTTTTATTTATCATCCATCCTACAGTGCCTCCTTTTTCCTTAAAAAATCCAACATCACCTCTTACCTTTTGCATAACAAATGACTGTGCCAGTGATGTGGTATATTTATCAGGTATAGACATTAATGATAAAAAATTATTTTATAAGGTTCAATAGATATTGGCCATATCCGCTTTTTATGTACTTGTGTCCTAATTTTTCCAACTGTTGATCATTAATAAATCCCATATTGTAGGCTACTTCTTCTATGCACCCAATTTTAAGTCCTTGCCTTTCTTCAATAACCTGTATAAATTGGCCTGCTTGCATAAGTGATTGATGGGTCCCTGTATCCAGCCATGCAATCCCTCTGCCCAGCATACCGACTTGCAGCAGCCCCTGCTCAAGATAAATACGGTTAATATCCGTAATTTCATATTCTCCTCTGGCAGAAGGCTTTAAGTTTTTTGCAATTTCTACTACTGTATTGTCATAGAAATA
>JAYUTD010000405.1:0-3574 GCA_043755305.1 Saprospiraceae bacterium | reverse complement strand
TATGGAAGGCTGCTCTGTAATAAAAGCGGCTAGCTTAATGTCTTTCATCATTAGCAGGTAGTTAACTATTCCTTCAGTATCTCCTCTTCCAATGTTGTATTCGATATAATCATTTTTGTTGAGATAAACATATGCTGTTTTCAATTCTGCTAAAATGACCATCCTGTTTGCAAGGCAATGCCCAAGCAATTTGAGGTATTTTGGTTCAAGAGAATTAAAAATACGGTTTTGCACAGCATAATCATCCACACCATAAGCTTTCAGTTCTGAAGCAACAAGGTACGTCTGTGGTCTGGTATTGTACTTAAATGATCCCGTATCCGTAACTATGCCTGTAAATATCGCTTCACCAATGAGTGGATGAAAAGAGGACATTGGCCCAAGTTGCTTTATAAAGAGATAAACAAGTTCAGCAGTCGAGCTGGCTGTGGTGTCAGAAATCACATAAGTGCAAAATGGTTCCGGGTCTATGTGATGGTCAATCATTATTTTGGTAGCTTGAGAAAACATCACCGACTCTCCAAGCTTGTCAATCCTATCGAGTGAATTGAAATCAAGGCAGAATATTATAGAAGCAGCATTTACTGAGCCAATGGCCGCTTTATTGTCCAAATCATAAATGATTGGCAATTCTGAATTTTCAAATAGATAGGTAAATGTAGTTGGGATTTCGCTCGGCAGTATGACCTTAACCCGGTGGTTTTGTTTTTCCAAAAATCGCTTCAACGCCATCGACGAACCAATGGCATCACCGTCAGGATTTCTATGCGATAGAATAACAATATCCTGTGGAGAGGATAATTTTAGTTTAATATTTTGTACAACGTCTTCCAAAAGGCTGCAAATGTCATAAAATTTTGTGAAATAGTAAAAAAAAACGCTAAGTAATTCATTGATTTCGTCTTAAATAGTAATTTTGCGGTCAATTATTTAAAAAATCATCAAAATAAAGTATCATGTCAGGAAACAGAACATTCACTATGATCAAACCAGATGCCGTTAAGGCGGGTCATATAGGCGCAATTTTAAACCAAATTTGTGAAGCTGGATTTAAGATTGTAGCAATGAAATATACCAGATTGTCTCAGGAAAAAGCAGGAGAATTTTATGCAGTCCACAGCGCAAGACCATTTTATGGCGAATTGGTTGACTTTATGTCGTCCGGTCCTATTGTGGCTGCAGTGCTAGAAAAAGAAAATGCTGTAGCTGATTTTAGAGTGCTTATTGGTGCTACCAATCCTGCAGATGCTGCTCCTGGAACAATAAGAGCAAAATATGCAAAAAATGTAGGTGAAAATGCAGTGCACGGATCTGACAGCGATGAAAATGCTGCTATTGAGGCGGCATTCCATTTTGCAGGTACGGAATTTTTTGTCTAATTCGCATAAAACACAGTAGGGTAAAAAAAAGCCAAGTCTTAGGATTTGGCTTTTTTTATTATTCAATATTTTCCTTTTTTGCCAATAATCCGGTCTTATATCCTCCTATCAGCGCCATGGCCAGAAAGAAAAAAGGACCCACTTTATCTGTTTCTATCATATCATTGATAAGATTGAGCAGTAAAATTATTGAGAAAGACAAGATTGCAGCCATAATGATGGTCTTATCCTTCTTGTCGCTTAGCTTATGGTATTTATTTTCTCCATATATTAGCACCGTAGCAATAAGTGCAATAAAGATTAAGAATCCAATCATACCCTGCTCGATAAATGTAAGCAAATAGTAGCAATGTACTGTGCTATGGTCAGGATTGTCGCTTACATAAGTTTGAAAAGCGGCTATGGTATACCCGGAATAATAGGTATAAAATGTACCCGGCCCAAAACCAAAAATAGGCTTTCTTTTAATCATTTCTACTCCTGCTACCCACCTATAGACCCTTTCCATTGTAGAAATATCTTCCATTTTGTAGGTTGCAGTCAGAAGCTGATCAAATTGATGCTGGCTCACCGTTTTTTCATAAGAGGGATTCATCCTCAGGTAGTTGTTATTGTACAATAAATAGGAAATGGAAATGGTGCCCATTAACAATATAGACAGAAGAACCGGCTTAACAAGCCTTAACTTAATGATGTAATATACTCCTACCGAAAGGATTGCTGCGACAATAGCCGCCCTGGTATAGGAGAAATAGATACCCACGAGATAGACCAGCATCATAATAAAGTAAATTCCTTTTTGAATGCCTTTTTCCCAGGTAAACAAAGTCCATAAATAGGGCAAAAAAATGACTATGATACACGCATAATTCACATGATTTCTAAATATAGGTGTCACCACAAAATTGGCCTGATCAAATGCGAAGTCTTTTAGATAGTGTCTGTACAAAACAATCAGAATAGCTATGGTTAAAGTATAAATGCCACTCTTTATCATTTTTTCCACATTGTCGCTGTTCTTCAACAAATGCACGCTTAGGAAGTAAAAAGGCACAACGTACCAAACCTTGGCTAAAAAAACCTTAAAAGACAACATCATATTTTCAGAGAGAATCATGGCTATAAAAAACCATGAAATATGTATCCCTAAGGCAAAAGTTATGGCATTGAAGTACCTTGCAGACTTTATGTTTTTCCACTTCTGACAAAAGATTAAAATTGATATGCCCAACATCATCCACATCAAAGGCTCTGATGGTAAATCAGTACCTAACGATGGTGTAAAGTTATATTCTATGGAAAATGGAATTAACAAAAAGAACAAGTAATAGATATTGGAGTAATCTTTGATGACCCATACCCCGAATAAAATAATAAATGGAATTAATGAAAACAATGGATTGGCTGCATACACTGAACAAGCCACAGCAATACAAACAAATAACATCCAAAGAAAATATATAAATTGATCTTTTCTGATGAAATCTTTCCAATGTTTGAGTGTACCATACATAGCAGGCAAAGGTAAATATTTTTTCCCATTATCCATGTGAATCCTCCTCAAATGAAGCGGAAGGAATGTTTTTGAAAAGCAGGGTTTACAAAGAACAGAGTAAAGTCAGACGGCACTGCGATAGATAGGACTTGAAAGTGATTTGCCTAACAATGGCAGTGGCATATTTTATGCTTCAAACTAAACTTGGACTTAAGCGATTTAGTCCATAAAATAAAAGAGCACCAATTTTTTTATTTGGTGCTCTTTTAAATATTACAACCTTATAAATGTTGACTATTTAAACATTATTTTTTTTGTCAACGTTCCTTTATCAAATTCCAATCGTACGAGATACATTCCCGTTTGAAGTTGGTCTTTGAACAATTCATAAGAATTGCTTTTGATATTTTTGATGGTCTTCAATGTTCTACCAGTCAAATCCATTACAGAAATAGCAGCAATAGGCGACTCATCATTTGTTTCAAATCTGATTTTGTCAGAAGATGGATTTGGTGCTATAGTAAGATTTACTGTGGCATCATTAAAATCAACAGTAGAAGAAATTATGACAGATGCTTTGCAAGGCAGGTTTAAAGCAATACAAGCTCTTGGAGCTACGAAAGCCATGATAGAATCTATGTATCTTCTTCCTTTTTCAGCAGTCATATCTGGATTAGAGACAATCGAAGTTGCATGGTTT
>JAYUTD010000404.1:0-8980 GCA_043755305.1 Saprospiraceae bacterium | reverse complement strand
AGATGAAGAAGCTCTCGATCTCGCTCGTGCGCTGCGGGCGTGACACGCCGTGAACCAGCAGTTCGGCGAAGCCTGCTTCCTGGAGCGCGTCGCAGGCTGGGCTGGTGTTGCGCCCACCGAAGGCGTCGAGCTTGACGGTCAGGGTCTTTCAAAGCATCCTCATTCCTTTTTCAACCACTCAAAATAAATACCTACAGCCAGGCCAAAGCCATAGGAATAAGGTTTAAAGCTTTTTGGCTTAAACTCTGCGTCAATGTTTTCTCCAATCGCTTTTTGGTAAGACCCATAAAATTTTGCATAGACCAATTTTGTCATTTTAGTTTGAAGTTCTATACGAGATTGCCATTGGTAATAATGTTCATTGTACTTTGGATAATAGGCCCTCACTTCTTTGGCCGAATGAAAATTGAGCTGGGCCAATCCGGCACCAATATTTATATCCATGTTTTTCAGTAGTGGAATGCAGTACATATAATGGAAGCCTAGCAATCTGTGTTTGAATTTATTTTTCCATGGGTTGTATGGATATCCTTCAATTTCAATGGAGTATTTCATGTTTTTTACCCCATAATTGACCTGCAATTTGTGCTTTTTTTTAAAGATTAATGCTGCATTGATATAATAATTTATGGACTGAGTACCTTCTTCCTTTACAACGGTTTCGTTGTATAAACCACGTATGTTTCCGATTACACTGCCTTGATTATGATTGCGCAATGCGTCACAAGATACATCTGTCTCAACTCTCCATTGCGCCCCGGAGACGAATTGGACGGCTATAAGAATGCAGGTGATAAAATATTTTCTCATCCATCTATTTGATTTAATGACCCATAAATTATTCAAGTTGCTGCCTGGTCCATATTTTAATGCAAGCATGATGCATCGTTCAGCCGTAATCCATTAAGCTAAAGTGGATCAAAGCTTACTGCATTCTTTTAACTTTACGGATAGTGTCATTCACTCAGCATCTTACTTCAACTTCATCAACAAGTAACTATATTGCAGTGCAGCAGCTTTGGCTCTTTGGTCGAAGAGCCTGCGTGCCCGACTTCTGTATTCTCGAAGCAATATACTTTATAGCCCATGACACACTTCTTTGACCGTAAATCAAAAATCGTCAATCGTCAATCGTCAATCAAAAATCGTCAATCGTAAATATACGATCAGCCTTTTTTCGAAGAATATTATTATACCCTTTGAATTAGTTCATGTGCTACATGCGGCCAGCTTAGACTAATATCTATATTACCTACTTCAACTTCATCAACAAGTAGGTATATTGCAGGGCAGCAGCTTTGGCTCTTTGGTCATTGGTCGAAGATCCTGCATGCCCGCCTTCTGTATTCTCAAAGTAATACACTTTGTAGCCCATGTCACTCATCTTTGCGACCATCTTTCTTGCATGGCCGGGATGTACTCTATCGTCTCTTGTAGATGTAGTAAAGTAGACTTCGGGGTACTTGGTATTTTCTTTTAAATTGTGGTATGGTGAATATTTTTTAATGTATTCCCATTCTGCCGGAATGTCAGGATCGCCGTATTCGCCCATCCAGCTTGCACCTGCAAGTAAGTGATTGTATCGTTTCATGTCCAGCAAAGGCACAGCACAGATCACTGCATTGTATAGATCAGGCCGCTGTGTAAAAGCTACGCCGACAAGCAATCCGCCATTGCTGCCGCCTAAGATGCCAAGGTGCGCCGGTGAAGTAATTTTGCGTTTAATCAGGTCTTCAGCTATGCCGTGAAAGTCATTGTAAACATTTTGCCTTTTTTCTTTCAGACCTGCTTGGTGCCATTTCGGACCAAATTCACCTCCGCCTCTGATATTTGCCAAAACGTAGACACCGCCTTGTTCAAGCCATTCTTTGCCTATAATGCCGGAATAACTCGGCTGGAGAGAAACTTCAAATCCGCCATAGCCATAGAGCAAAGTAGGATTATTGCCATCTAATTTTATTTTCCTGGATGAAATTACAAAGTAAGGCACCATTGCGCCATCCTTGGATCTCATTTTAAATTGTTCTACCTTATACTTGCTTCCATCAAAAAAAGCTGCTCTTGATTTTACCACCTGACAAGTGGTAGTAGAAGCATCAGCGTGAAATAACGATGGTGGGGTAAGAAAGTTTTGAAAATCAAAATAATATTCATCGCTATACTCATCAGATGAAATAGGGGAGATAGTGCCAAAGTCAGGCGTTGCCACTTTTTTGCCAAGCCATTTATCATTTTTAAAAGAGTAGGTATAAAGCTCACTTTTAACATTGTTTATGATATTTAGCAAGAGATGATGCTTGGTGGTGAATACATCTGCTATACTGGTATATTGTGTAGGTTGATAAATGGTGGATACTATTTTTTCGCCTTTGAGCAATTTTGAGAAATCAAGGCTAATAAGGCTTCCTACAGGATAATTTCTGCCATTGACTTTCCAATCAGATTTGAGGGAAACCAATAGATTGTCGTCCAGTAATCCAGCAATACTTGCATCATCAGGTATATCAATGGGAGTCAACTTACCATTTTCATAAATGTGTGATTTGCTTGTATAAAAAGTCATACCTTGATATACTACAATGTAGTTTTTACCGCCGTCTCGCATCAAATAACCACCGCAGCTTACATCTGTATCCTTACCTTCAAATATCAATTTTGCGTCTTTCAATGCCTGCCCTCGGGTCCATAATTTTACTTGTCTTGGATACCCTGATGTGGTCATGGTATTTGGCCCAAAATCTGTGGCAACAATGAGTGTATTTTTGTCAATGTATGATGCGCCGCCTTTGGCCTCATCCATACTAAAACCTTCTTCGACAAAGGCTTTTTTCTTGACATCAAATTCTTTGGATACAGTAGCGTCGCCGCCACCTTTAGACAGATTGACCATAAATCTGCTGTAGTCTTTGTGTAAAGGGCTGGCACCTTTATACACCCACTTTACATCATCTTTTTTGGACAGCGCATCAATATCAATCATTGTCTCCCATTGTGGGGTGCCGGAAAGAAAACTCTTTTTTGTGGTTCTTCTCCATATACCGCGCTCATTGATTTTGTCTTGCCAAAAATTGTACAAATAGTCTCCTATTATTGTAGGATAGGCTATCCGATCATTGGCATCGTATATGTCAAGGGCAGTCTTATAAAGAGTTTGGTATTGAGGTTGACTGGTAAACAAATCAAGGGTTGTCTTGTTTTTGTCGTTAACAAACTGTAAGGCTTTTTCGCCATCGACTTCTTCCAACCATTGGTAGGCGTCTTCCTGGCTAAATAAATTTATAGACATAAGAATAAATAAAATGAAAAATTTATAGCTGGTTTTCATAATTTAATGAAATTTTGACGCAAATATACAGTAATAATATGGATTGTTTAATAATTTTTGCCCTAACCCATTTTGCGTGATATGCCCTGTTTTACTCATTTTAACCTCAAGAGTTGGCATTTTATTAATACCTTTACCACGTTTATTAAAAAATATTGAATGAAAAGTAAAATAACTCTTTTTTTAACGATTGTGGCGCTTTATAGCCATGCACAAGTTTCACTTGATCTGGACCAATGGAAAAATTTAAAATTTAGAAATATTGGGCCTGCCGGCATGTCGGGAAGGGTGACAGCCATTGATGTGGATTTATCCAATGAGCAAAGAATATTTTTAGGGTCTGCCTCCGGTGGGGTATGGCTGAGTGAGAATGGAGGAATCTCCTTTAACCCACTATTTGAAGAACAATCCAGCCTTGCTATCGGTTCCATAAAAATCAATCAAAAAAACCCCAGTGAAATATGGGTTGGCACAGGAGAGGGTAATCCACGCAATTCGCTAAATACTGGCAATGGCATCTACAAAACTTTGGATGGCGGAAAAACATGGAAAAATATGGGTCTTGAAAAAACAAAGACCATACACAGAATTATTATACACAGAGAGAATCCTGACATTGTATTTGCCGCTGCACTTGGTTCACCCTGGGGGCCCAATGAGGACAGAGGTGTATTCAAAACTACAGATGGTGGCAAGTCATGGAAAAAGGTTTTATACGTCAATAACCTTACCGGTGCAGCAGAAATGGTAGTGGATCCTACGAACCCAAATAAATTGATGGTCGCAATGTGGGAGCACCAAAGACAACCATGGTTTTTTAATTCCGGTGGGGTTGGCTCAGGCATTTATGTAAGCTACGATGCAGGGGACAATTGGAAAAAAGTATCTTCTGAAGACGGCTTGCCCAGCGGCAACCTGGGAAGAATTGGCTTGGCTATTGCACCATCTAAACCAAAAATTGTCTACGCCCTTATTGAGGCCAATGAAAATGGATTGTACAAGAGTGAAGATGGCGGACTCAAATGGAAATTGGTGCAAAGCAAAGACATAGGCTCCAGACCTTTTTACTACTCTGAAATCTATGTCGATCCCCAAAACGAAAACAGACTTTACAATGTCCACACTTACTTATCGAGAAGCGATGATGGCGGCAATACATTTAAGCAAATTGCCGATTATGGCAATGCGGTACATCCGGATCATCATGCATTGTGGATACATCCACGACAACCTGCTTTTATTATTGATGGCAACGATGGTGGGGCAGCGATATCAAAAGACATGGGCGGAACCTGGACTTTTATAAGCAACTTACCTGTAGGACAATTTTACCATATTAATGTAGACAACGATCTGCCTTACAACGTCTATGGAGGCATGCAAGACAATGGCTCTTGGGTAGGTCCTTCCTCTGTATTAAAACCTGGGGGCATAAAAAACGCTGACTTTCAGGAATTGTATTTTGGCGATGGCTTTGACGTAGTGCCACGGCCGTCCAATTCAAGGTACGGCTATGCCATGTCACAAGGCGGCAGTCTTGGCTACTATGACCGGTTGACCGGATATACCAAATATATTAAACCTACCCACCCGGATGGCAAGATGCTGCGCTTCAATTGGAATGCCGGAATTGCCCAGGATCCATACAATGATTGCGGTGTTTATTATGGCAGTCAATATGTGCATTATTCCAAAGATTGTGGGGACAATTGGACCATTATATCACCAGACCTCACAACCAATGACAGCACCAAGTTAAAACAAAAATACACTGGTGGGCTTACAATGGATGCAACAGGTGCAGAGAACCATTGCACTATACTTGCTATTGCACCTTCTCCGGTAAACAAAGAGGTAATCTGGGTGAGTACAGACGATGGCAATCTGCAAGTCACCAAAGATGGCGGCAAAAATTGGGTCAATGTGGCCAAAGACCTGGAAGGATTGGCGAAGGGTGCCTGGATTCCACAAATAGAAGTATCTAAAACCAATGCCGGGGAAGCTTTTGTGGTGGCCAACGATTATAGGCGCAACGACTACAGTGCATATGCTTACCACACCGTGGATTATGGTGACTCGTGGCATAGAGTGGCGGACAACACTCAGGTAAAAAGTTTTGTAGTAAGTATAGTGCAAGATACCAAAGAAGCCAATTTATTGTTTTTAGGGACCGATGGTGGCTTATACATTTCTTTTGATAAAGGCAAGCATTGGCAGCTTTGGGACAAAGGCTTCCCTCAAGTACAAGTAGCTGATATGAAAATTCAAGAAAGAGAAAATGACCTCGCAATAGCTACATTTGGAAGGTCTTTGTGGGTATTGGATGACATTACACCATTAAGGGCCTTGGCCAAAAACAGTGATTTTTTAACTTCAGATTTTAAAATGTTTGAAAGCGGTATATATTACAACTTAAACTATAAGTCGTATGATGGTGTGCGGTTCTACGCACAAGGTGATTTTTCAGGCGACAATGATAATATGGGCAAAGCAGCGCATATCTATGTATGGTCCAAGCCGAAAGACAAGAAAGAAAAAGAAGCAGATAAAAAGGCCAAAGAGGAAAAGGAAAAGTCAGGCGAAAAATCAAAATCAAACGATAAAAAAGAGGATAGATCTAAAGACAATAAAGTTAAAATTGCTGTGCTAAATGAAAAGGGGGATACCATTAGACGAAAAAGCACAAAATTAGAAGGCGGCCTTGAAAAGATATCCTGGTACTTTGAGATGGATGGCGTAAGAGGTGTTTCCAAAAGGGATGCAGAAAAAGATGTAGACCCACCCGGAGGGCCGGAAGTATTACCCGGTATGTACAAATTGGTCGCAACCTACAAAGGGAAGAAAGATTCTACTTTGATAGAAATGAAAGCAGATCCTAGGGTTGAATCTTCGCTGATGGCCATGCAAGAAAAACAAAATGCATTAGTGGAAAACAACAAGCTGAGGGAAAGTACAGGCAAAATCTACGATAAAATTAAAACATGGAAGAAACAATTAAAAGCGATTGAAGCATTATTGCCACTACAAGAGGATAGTGTGAAAACCAAAATAGAAAAACTCCAAAAACCCATCAATGGAAAATTGGATAGCCTTGACAATATATTTTTCCGACCGGATGATACCAAAGGCATTACTTATGAAGAAGACAGATTGCTAAGCATGCTTGGGGATGCCGGCCAATACCTGTCCTCGTCTACTGCTGGTTGGACATCCACTTCCACGGCTTCTTTTAAAGCAGCAAGTGCAAAAGTAAATGAAGTAAGTATTGCAGTTGAAAAATTCAGATCAAACCACTGGGGAAAATTTAAGAAAGAGGTAGAAGCCTGTGGCTTGAAAATTTTCATGGTTAAGAAAGAATAAGCATTTTGAATGATAGAAGAGTATAATCTTCTAAAAGCTTTATTCCTATGGCACAGTAAAAATAAAACCCCGCAAGCCAATTGACTGCGGGGTTTTATTTTTGTATGAGTGTGTTATTTAATCAATAAACACAAAGACAGCGCATTTATTGCGATTACTTGCCATCACTGACAATATCCCATGCATAATCTCCATCACATACTGTGTCGTCAAAGCTGTAGGTTGAACCGTCTTCAAATACAAGGTGAATGGTAGCTTCTACATCTGCTCCTAAATCACCACAACTAAAATCGAGAACAATTTTTTCTCCTGGTTCCAAAATTTCATCTTCAGCCATGATATCACCACTGTCTCCTACGTGAATTTCGTCAATATCACTTTTTGTTTTATTGGTAATAGTCAATTTTTCTCCAACGGTTGATTTTTTAAATGAGCTCATTGTACCAACAACTAAACCACTTAATAGTAATGCGTAAATAAAAATTCTTGAAGTTTTCATGTAAAATTATTTTAAAATGTTTATGAATTAAATTATATAGTTAAATACCGAAACAGCATTCAGACGTTACCTTTTTCTGTCTAAAAATATATTTCGCTTTCAAAAAGTAAATTTAATACTATAATCTAGGATAGCTATAATTATTTTCAACTATATTACTATTTTTGCAGTACATTTACCTAACTCAAAGGTTGTCAATGTGTTAAAAAAACAATATCAGATTTTTCCTATAAATCCTTTTGACAGGTAATTATAAACTAAGGACTACTTTTCGTAAAAAGAACGCAACTATGCTTAACAGTTTCTTATCGCTTTCTTTACATTAACGCAACATAGCAGCCTTACTTTTGCTGAATACTGAAAAATAGTATTCACTTAAGGGATCCTTTGTTGGGAAGCGAAGGATCCTTATTTTTTTTATGATATACGTTGTAATCTCTTTTTTGGAATGCCTATAGATCTAATGATGGCATAAAGTCCCAAGAAATGAGTCCTGTTCTAGGGGTAATCCTACACTTTTTAAAAGGGTGGAACTTATTTCAATTCTGTCATTAATTTTTGTGCAAAAAACATTAAACCTATTAGAAGCAATACTATAACCAAACTGTCCAGAAAATTTCTCATTTTATTATCTTTATTGTTTTGTATAGCAAAGGTATCGGCATCAAGTTAATTAATCAAGCATTTGAGGCTTTGGATGGTTGATTTAATACAAACTTAAAGTGGGTATTACATAAATTTTACATTGGTTTTCCAATCTTAAATTAAAGTCAAATTTACCAGCCAAGAAGGCCCATTTCATAATAATTATTTAAAATTATCATAATATGTAAGTAACATTATAACAGTTACTTTGCAGTATAATTTAAATAAGAAGACATGCAATTAATTCATTCAATTTCGATACTCCTATTTATTGGAATTTTTAATCCGGACAATGAAAAAAATTTACTTCCGGTAAAAGAAAAGTTACCTATCAATGCTATTGCAAAATCAACAACTTCGGACATATCATTATTAACGCTAAATACCTGGGGCCTGCCGATATGGTTTGGTAAATCTACAAGTAAAAAGAGGTATTCAGATGTAGTAGATGCATTAAACAATTCTGATGCTTCAATAATCTGCTTACAGGAAACTTTTAACCCTAAAATCAGGGAAATAATTAAAGAAAAAATTGACCAAGGCTATAGCACAAATACAGATTATACCTGCAATCGGACAGTGTGCAAGATAATAAAAATGGACTGCTTTGGAGGCTTAATAACATTGAGCAAATTTCCAATTATAAATGAGGACTTTTATGTATTTCCTTTCAATAAAGCGCATTCATTGATTGAACAATCGGGTAGGAAGGGTTTTCTTTTTACCACAATAGACATAAATGGAGAAAAGGTCAATATCATTAACACCCACCTTTATGCAGGGGACGAATTGTATTCTGAACAGCAGAGACTAAAACAAGTGATATATATGGATAGTTTATTGAATACCCTTCCTGCATATAAATTGTACCCCACCATGTTGTCAGGTGATTTGAATATTCAGCATCCTTTTTCAAGTAAATACAATAATGAAGAAGAATCTAAAGTGTACAAGCACCTAAACTCGTTAATTTGGTTTGACACCAAGCAAGACATGAATGAATCTGATTTTACATTTGACTCTAAATTAAATGAGTATGCGCCAAAAAAGGACAAAAGACAAGTCCTTGATTATATAATGTGGAACAATGCCTGTTGTAGTTTTAACCTGTTGAGTGACGAAGTTGTTTTTAACCGCAACCAAAGTGTTTC